>QCNA01000013.1 GCA_003213375.1 Prochlorococcus sp. AG-424-A03
GGACCAACTTCTTTCTCTAGAAGTTTCGATAATGAAGGATTTGATAGAGCAACCCATCTCCTTGGAGTAACCCCATTAGTTACATTTGTAAATTTTTCAGGCCATAGAGCTGCGAATTCAGGAAGGAGTTGTCTTTTAATTAAATCTGAGTGAAGAGCTGCAACACCATTTATATGATGTGCCCCTATTGTAGCCAAATGAGCCATTCGAACTGATTTGGAACCTTCTTCATCAATTATTGAGAGTTTTTGAAGGATTTTGTCATCACCGGGATAACGGAGTCTTAGTTGTTGTAGAAATCTCCAATTAATTTCATAAATAATTTCTAGATGACGAGGTAGAAGATCATTAAATAACCCTAAATCCCATTTTTCTAAAGCTTCTGGTAGTAATGTGTGGTTGGTATAAGCAACTGAGGATGTTGTTATATTCCAAGCTTTATCCCATCCTATTTGATATTGGTCAATAAGAAGTCGCATTAATTCCGCAACCGCAATAGCAGGATGGGTATCATTCAATTGAACCGTCCAATGCTTTGGAAATTCTGTTATTGGTATTGATCTTTTTTCAAGGCTTCTCAACATATCTTGAAGAGAACAACTTACAAAAAAGTGTTGTTGTTTGAGTCTTAATCTTCTACCTTCGTCAGTCCCATCATTTGGATATAGAACTTTTGAAAGAGTTTCAGATGCAACTTTTTCTTCAACTGCACCGTAATAATCACCAATGTTGAATGCATAAAAATCAAAACTTTCTGTTGCATCAGCTCTCCATAATCTTAATCTGTCACATGTATTTACTCTATAACCTAAAACTGGAACATCATGAGGTACGCCAATAGCGTGTTCTGAAGGGATCCATCTTGATCTGTAGTTCCCTTTATCATCTCTATAACTTTCAGTTCTGCCTCCAAAACCAACGAAACACGATTCGTCTGGTTGTGGAAGTTCCCATGGCCATCCACCTTTTAACCATTTGTCAGTTACTTCAACTTGCCAACCATCCCTAATTAACTGATTGAATATGCCAAATTCATATCGAATACCATAACCAACAGCTGGAACCTGTAGAGATGCTAATGATTCCATATAACAGGCTGCAAGTCTGCCAAGCCCACCATTACCTAATCCAGGCTCCTCTTCAACTTCAAGAATTGTTGACAATGATTCAATGCCAAATCTTTTTAAAGCCTCTTCTGCTTCTTGAGTTATTCCAAGATTGAGAAGATTATTACTTAATTGTGGGCCTATTAAAAATTCTGCTGATAAATAGGCGACTGTTTTTTGTGGTTTTTTTCTTATAACTTCTTGACTGGCTAAATATCTTGTCATTAGCCTATCTTTAACCGCGTAACTTAAGGCCATGTACAAATCGTGGGGGCTTGCAGAAGTAGCTAATTTTCCAAGAGTATAAAAGAGATGGGCTGTCATGCCTTGGAAAACAGCATCAGAATCCATGCCAGCTTTCTCAGGATCTAGGTAGCAGCCTGGGGTTGGCAGACGTAGATCGAAGGGTTCGTCGTGATTCATAGTATTAGCCATATACAGACAATAGCCATTTTTAAAAAAATTTCTTTGTTGTAACTTCAGATCCACACTTGTTGAGTATTTTTGCTTTTTTCTTACATATTTCTTAAAGTGGGCCCTCAATAAACTATCTTCCAATTAGGGAGTTTATTTTTTCTTTCATTTCATATGTATTCTTTACTTGCTGAATTAAGTGCACATGATTTAGAAGTTGCTGAAACGTTGATAGGAGTTATAAGGTTTCTATTGATATTTTTAGCTGCAAGAGCATTAGCAGAAGTATTAGTAAGACTAAGTTTGCCAACAATAGTGGGTGAACTTCTTGCAGGGGTTGTAATAGGGGCATCAGGATTTCATTTGTTGATACCGCCCTCAGCTGGAACCGAATTAAATGAAGGACTTGTAAATGTTATTAGTTCATTAGCTTCAATCCCCCCAGAAGCTGTACCTGATGTTTATTTCGAAAGTTTTCCATCCCTCCAAGCAGTAGCAACTCTAGGGTTATATGCTCTTTTATTTTTAACAGGATTAGAAAGTGAGTTAGAGGAATTAGTAGCTGTAGGGGCTCAGGCTTTCACTGTTGCTATGGCTGGTGTAATTTTACCTTTTGCCTTTGGAACTCTTGGATTAATGTTTATTTTCCAAGTAGATCTAATTCCAGCAGTTTTTGCAGGAGCATCTATGACAGCAACAAGTATAGGAATTACTGCAAGTGTTTTTGGTGAGTTGGGATATTTAAAAACTAGAGAAGGACAGATTGTTATTGGAGCAGCTGTTTTAGATGATATTTTGGGTATTGTTATTCTTGCAGTTGTAGTAGCCCTTGCAGCCGGAGGGTCTTTAGAAATTGCTCCTATCGTTAAATTAGTCGCAGCAGCTGTAGTATTTGTAATTGCTGCTATCGCATTGAGTCGAACAGCAGCTCCAGGTTTTGATTGGTTATTAGATAGATTAAAGGCCCCTGGAGCCGTAGTGGTAGCTTCTTTTGTGATCCTTGTTCTTTGTTGTTTCGTAGCAACAGCCATTGGATTGGAAGCAGCTTTAGGTGCTTTTGCAGCTGGATTAATTCTTAGTAGTTCTAAAAATAATCACGCAATTCAACAATCGGTTTTACCTTTAGTATCTTTATTCGCAACTATTTTTTTCGTATTAGTTGGCGCTGGAATGGATCTATCAGTTATAAATCCACTTGATCCAACAAGTAGGTCAGCTCTTGTAGTAGCAGGATTTTTATTAGTTGTAGCAATTATTGGTAAAATTGCAGCTGGATGGGTATTTTCAAGCGATAAACCCACAAATAGATTAGTTGTAGGTTTAGGTATGATGCCTAGAGGAGAGGTTGGTTTAATTTTCCTTGGACTAGGAACGAGTGCTAAGTTGTTAACTCCTTCTCTTGAAGCAGCAATTTTATTAATGGTTATTGGAACTACTTTTCTTGCGCCTGTTCTCTTGAGAATTGTTTTAAAAGATAAACCCCCAAATGATGGCAATAAAATATCAGATGATGTTGCAGCTGATCCTGTTGGTCTTCTTTAGGAAATAAGTTTATTAGAATCAACTAACATAGAATTTTCATTAAATGGAAAAATCAGCTCTGATAGATACTGACGTAAATTATGACTGGAATTTTTTAAATTACCCAATCCATACTATTTCGGCTAAGCCTGATCAAACATCAAAAGAATGTGCAATTTTATTAATTCATGGTTTCGGGGCCTCTACGGATCATTGGAGATTCAATATCCCTATTTTGAGTAGCAAATATGAAGTTCATGCGATGGATCTTCTCGGTTTTGGAAAAAGTCCTAAGCCCCAAGATGTTGAATACTCAGGATCATTATGGAAGGATCAGGTTATTGCTTATGTACGAGAGAAAATAAAAAAACCCACTATTGTGGTTGGAAATTCATTAGGTGGTTATGCAGCATTAGCAGCTGGTGCAGAATTAAATGAGCTAAATGCAGGAGTGATATTACTTAATGCTGCCGGATATTTTAGTGAAGAAAAAACTCTCAAAAAGAATATGTTGCAAACTTCAATTGAAACAGTTGCTGGCATATTTTTGAAAAATATTGTTCTTCAACGTTTGATTTTTGAAAATATGAGAAATCCAAAAAATATTAAAAAAACTTTAAATCAAGTTTATGTTGATAAAAAAAATGTTGATGATTTCTTAGTTGATTCAATAAGAAAGCCTTCTCTAGATTATGGAGCTTTTAATGTTTTTAGAAGTGTATTTAACCCATCAGGACCTCAGGGATTGCCATTGGACAAGTTATTCGCAAAACTTGATTCACCATTATTACTGCTCTGGGGAGGCAAAGATCCCTGGATGAATACTCCAAAAAAAAGAAATCTTTATAAAAAATTTACACCAAAGAATACACAAGAAATCATTCTTGATGCTGGACATTGTCCTCATGATGAAATACCTGAATTAGTTAATCAGCATATATTGGATTGGGTTGATTCTCTTTAAGTAACAATTGTGCAAATTAAATTATCCAATAAAGACCAAGGAATTTTTGTATTTCAATTAGATCAAAATAACTATATTAAATTTTGCCCTCAAAGAGGAGGTGTTATTACAAATTGGATTTCCGATGGTAAAGACATACTTTATTTCGATGAAAAAAGATTTATTGATAATACAAAAAGTATTAGGGGAGGTATTCCAATTCTTTTCCCAATTTGTGGAAATCTCAATACTTCTAGTTCAGTATTTGGTGAAAATTTTTTGCAATTAACACAACATGGTTTTGCTAGGGATTTGCAATGGCAATACTCCTTGAATGAAAACAAAAAATCTTTAATCTTAACTTTAAATGAATCTAAAAAAACCAAAAAATATTATCCTTTCGATTTCGAACTTAAAATAGAAGTTTTCTTAAAGATTAACTGTTTAGAATTTGAAATTACGATTTTTAACAAATCAGACAATGCTATGCCTATAAATTTTGGATTGCATCCTTACTTTAATATTTCAGATTTTAAAAATTTAGAGTTTATTGATAATCCACTTAATTGTCATAATCAAGAAAAAAACATAATAAGTAATACTTTGGATGAGTTGAAAAATGTTAATTTAGGAGTTGATCTACTTATGCATAGTTCTGGTAGAAGCTCTTTTCAAGATAAAATTCTTAAAAGAGAGGTGATTTTAAATCATCGATATCCTTTTGATTTATGCGTTGTTTGGAGTGATCCTCCAAGAAGAATGATATGTCTTGAACCTTGGTCTAGTCCCCGAAATTCTTTTGTTGATGGATTTAGAAACATTATGATTCCTTCAAATGATAGTAAAAGGTTAAACGCCTCAATACAAATAAAATCTCTTAAGTAATAATGCCATACTTATGAAATTTGTCGTTATAGATGATGATCCCACAGGCTCTCAAACTGTTCAAGATTGCCTCTTACTGCTTAAGTGGGACTGCTCAACTTTGGTCAAAGGTTTTGAATCTAAATCTAATTTATTTTTTATTTTGGCTAATACAAGGTCACTATCGGAAAATGATGCGAAGTTCACAATAGAGGAAATTTGTAAAAATATTAAGGCTGTAATTGCTTCTCAAGTCAATGAAGAAGAAATTATTTTCATAAGTAGAGGAGACTCTACTCTTCGAGGACATAACTTTTTAGAGCCAAGTGCCCTAAATAGTTGCTTAGGTCCTTTTGATGCTACTTTTCATATTCCAGCTTTTATAGAGGGTAAAAGATTAACAATTAATGGATCACACTTTGTTGACAAAACTCCTATTAATCAAACAATTTTTGCGAGAGATAAAATTTTTGGATTTAAGACAAGTAATGTAAAGAGTCTTTTATTTCAAAAGAGTAATTCGCAAATAAATATTGAAGATATTCAAAATCTTTTTTTGTCAGATATCGAGATTCTAAATGATGAAGAAAATAATATCGTTTTTAAAAAACTAAAGAATTTGAATAAAAATAAACATGTCATTGTAGATGTAGAAAATTATTCTCAACTGAACAAATTTGCTTTAGTAATTAAAAAATTAACTAAACAAAAAAAATTTCTTTTTCGCACTGCAGCAAGTTTTATAAGTTCAATTTCTGAGAAAAAAAGCGTCCCTCAGGTTGAGACTTATTTCTTAAATTTAAGAATTAGAAATAAAGAAAAGAGTTTTCTTCCAGGACTGATAATTGTTGGATCCTATGTGGAACTCTCAACACTACAATTGAAAAATTTATTAGAGATAAGTAATTGTAATCCAATAGAATTAGATGTTTTTGAATTCTTTAAAATTACTTCATCAGAGAATAATCATAAGCAAAGGAATTTGTTTAAAAATAAATTTTTGAAAGAAATTAGATTTTCTTTTGATAAAGGAAAAACTCCCGTATTGTTTACTTCACGAAAATTTATGTCCTTAGATTATTCTGAACAATTTAATTTTTATAATTCACTTTCTTGTTTTATAGCTGAATTAGTAGCAGATTTGAAATATGAAATAGGATATTTGATTTCAAAAGGAGGAATAACAACAAATATGATTCTTAGTAATGGACTTAATGCAGATTATGTTTATCTTAAGGGACAGATTTTAACAGGCATTTCAGTTGTGACTTGCAAACTTAAAAATGACGAAAAACTTCCAATTGTTACACATCCTGGAAACATTGGCACTAAAGATTCACTGGTGAATATTTGGAAAGTTTTTGAAAATAAAATTAATTTTTAAAATTAGAAATTTGAAATAATTTCTTCAGCAAAACTGCTGCAGGATAATGGTTCTACTTTCGGTTCCATTAAACGTGCTAGATCATAAGTGACTTTTTTTTGCTCTATTGCCTTACTTAAACCATTAGTAATTAAGTTAGCTGCCTCATCCCAACCAAAATATTCAAGCATCATTACACCACTAAGAATTACTGAGCCTGGATTAATCTTATTTAATCCTGCATGTTTTGGTGCAGTACCGTGCGTAGCTTCGAAAATAGCTGCATTATCTCCAATATTTGCACCAGGAGCCATACCAAGGCCACCAACAATTGCTGCTGCTGCATCAGAAACATAGTCACCATTAAGGTTTAAGGTTGCAAGAATTGAATATTCTTGAGGTCTAGTTTGAATTTGTTGAAATATACTATCAGCTATCCGATCATCAACAAGAATAAGTTCTCTCCATTTCCCATCTCCGTGTGAATTTGATATTGATGCAATAACTTCTTTAATTTCTTCGCAAATGAATGCTTTTTTGTTATTTGTAAGCTTGTCAAAACCTGGTTCAATTTTTCGAGCATTATTTTCAATTGTAATTTCTGGATTTTTCTGAATATTATCTAAAATCCAGCTTTCTCTTTCTGTAATGCAATCTTTTCTAAATTCGTTTACAGCTAATTCATATCCCCAATCTCTAAATGCACCTTCTGTATATTTCATAATATTTCCTTTATGTACAAGAGTCACATGCCTTTTATCTCCTGATAATTTTTTAGCATGTTCAATAGCTTTTCTAATATGCCTTTGGCTACCAGATTTACTCACCGGTTTTATTCCTATACCTGATCCGTCTGGTATAGATCTATTTTTTAAATTTTTACTTTTTGGTATGACAACGTTATTTAAGTGATTAATTAATTCAAGACAATTATTATCCTCCGCTTCCCATTCAATTCCCATGTAGATATCCTCAGTATTTTCTCTATAAACAATAACGTCTAAATTTTGGGGATTTTTGTGAGGACTTGGAGTTCCTGAATAATATTTGCATGGTCTAACACAGCTATATAAATCAAATATTTGCCTTAATGCAACATTAAGAGATCTAATACCTCCACCGATTGGAGTTGTTAAAGGACCTTTGATGGCTACACCAAAGTGTTTGATTGCTTCAATAGTATCTTGAGGGAGGTAGTTATATGTTCCATAAAGTTCACAAGCTTCATCTCCTGCATAGACTTTAAACCAATTAATTTTTCTTTCATCTCCATAGCTTTTTTTAATCGCTGAATCAAGAACGATTTGAGTTGCAGGCCAAATATCAACTCCAGTACCATCACCCCTTATAAATGGGACAATTGGATTATTAGGAACATTAGGATTGCCTTGATTAAAAGTAATTATCTCGCCTTCATTAGGTAAAGTTAATTTTTCAAATTTTGGCATAGCATTGAATTGATAAAAGATAACTCATTGAAGTCCCTCGTATTGTAATTTGCAAAGAGTTATTTTCTTTAAAACCTAGAAATTTATTATTCAAATGTGAATAGAGAATAGTTTATTGATCAGCATTTCAACATCTTTCTTAAAAGAAAAAGTACTTAATAAGCAAGTTTAAGCAAATTATGTCATTTTCAAAAAAAATACTCAGCTACTTATGAATGCGAGTTCAAATGTAAGTAATGTTGAAATAGCTAATAAAATTGCTTCCACTGCAGCTTTGTTTCGGAAATATTTTCCAGATGCAAGCGTAAACTTTAGTCCATGGGACAATTCAAATAATGAATCCATGCAAGATACTATAGATTTTGCGTTTCATTTCCCTGGTTGGAGTCCTCTTATTGAATGTAGAGCAATACTCTTACAATTAAGAATTGAAAATGATAATAATGGCAGAGTACCGAAATTGTTGGGAATAATAATGCGAGGTATGATTGTTCCCTCTGAGAGATGGAGAGTTGCTACTATCGGTGATTGGGAAATGACTGGCACTCATCTACCGCAAAAGGAACAAAAAGATAACCTTTTTTTGGTTTGTAAAGAACTTTATAAGCTATTCTCTAAAACATCCGCTGGTAACAAAAATTAGCTGTTTTATGTATTTTCCTTGTAGATTATAAACACTGACAAAAATAATTCAAAATACATGGCAGTTGCTCTTGCAGGACAATTAAGAGAAGGGACAAAAAAATCCCACACTATGGCAGAAAATACTGGCTTTGTGGCTTGTTTTTTAAAAGGAGTTGTTGAAAAGAAATCTTATAGAAAATTAATAAGTGATTTATATTTTGTCTATGAAGCTATGGAAGAAGAAATTGAAAGACTGGTCAATGAGGAACATCCGGTAATAAAACCTATAGGTTTTAAATCACTATTCAGGAAAGAAACTCTTGTAAATGATCTTAAATTTTATTTTGGTGAAAACTGGAAGAATGAAATTAACATTTCTCACTCAGCGAAAGAATATGTTGAAAGAATCCGAGAGGTCGCAAAAAATTCACCTGAGCTATTAGTTGGTCACCACTATACTCGCTATATAGGAGATTTATCTGGGGGGCAAATCTTGAAAAGGATAGCTAAAAAAGCATTAAATTTGCAGGGAAATGATGGTTTAAATTTTTATGAGTTTGAATTAATTGCCGATGAAAAGAAATTCAAGGAAGAATATTCCCTTACTTTGAATCAACTTCCAATAAATCAAAAGACTGCTGATCAAATTATTGATGAAGCTAATCAAGCTTTTACTTACAATATGAAAATGTTTAAGGAGCTTGAAGGTAACTTGATTGCTGTCTTAGGAAAGATTGTATTCAATTACATTACAAAAAAAGTTAGGAAAGGAAGTACCGATACCTAATATTTATGTTTGATTCATTAGTTGATTTCCTTAAAACCAATATTGATGAATTAAATGGTCATGAATTACAAATATCTAGCGAATTCAAAGAACATCACAATGAAGACTCAAAATATATTATTAAAAATTGGCTTTTTTCATCTCCCGAATATAGAAAGTGGCGAATAACTAGATTAGATGGTGGCAAAAAACTGCAAGTTTTTAATACGGTTGCATATCCCAATTTTGATAGTGAAGTACCTATTTTAGGGGCTGATATTTTATGGTTTGGAACTTCTCAAAAGTTATTATCAATACTTGATTATCAACCTTTAATTCAAGAAGGTAAATATCTTGAAAAATATTGTTCAAGTTTAGGTAGTATTAAGAAAAAATATTCTGCATTTGATAATAATAAAATGAAGAATATATATGATTCAAAAAAGTATTTTTCCCCATGGGTGATTATATGTAGAGGAAATAAATTAAATCTTGATAGAGATTTAAATAATATATTCCATTCATTTGTAAATAATTATTTGAACATTTATAAATCGAATCCTGTTAATCAATTTTTAAATGCAGAAGAAATAAAGATTAATCAAATTAAATACGATAAGTACAGTTTTGAAAAAGACCCTGCAGATAAATTGTTTAAATCTTTTTTTGGAGAAAAATGGACAAAAAAATTTATCAATAAATTTCTATTCACATTAAATAATGAGATTATTCATTGAATGTTAATAAAAGATACTATTTTTTACAGGCCAGATTGGAGATGGCATAATTTTTTAAAATATCTAACAAATAATTTAAATAAATATAACTGTTTAGAAAAAATAATACCCTCGGAATATTCTTATAAAGATTCAACTTATGGTTCAAAAAAATTAAAAAAAAATGTGAATCTTTCTACTTGGGGTGTAACACATAAAAAAAGAATACAATTCGCTAGAGCAGTGTGTATAAATAGTCCAAATTATTCTGTTTTAAATTTTTTAATAATTCCTAATACTATTTATAACGTCCCATTTTTTGGAGTAGATTTTGTTTCTCTACCTAATAGTTATTTATTAGTGTTAGATTTTCAGCCCTCATTAAAAATACAAAATCAATACAATAATCAGTTATTAGAAAAACTTATAAAACTCAAAAATCATTGTCATTCATCACTCCCATTAGCTGAAAAAATGCCTGAGGATGTGGCTAGATTTTTTTCTCCAGGAGTAATATGGTCAAAATTACCAAAAGAAGAAAAAAGTGATTTTTTAATTGCTAATCAGCTTTTTACCTCATTTAAGGAATATCTTGATTTGTATTTGGAAATTCTTTTCGAAAGTAAAGAAGTCAATATTGAACTGCAAAAAGAATTAATAAACGGTCAAAGTAACTATTTGAATTATAGAAGAGATAATGATCCAGCAAGGCCAATGTTGTCGAGTTTGTTTGGTAAAGAATTTACTGAATCTTTAATTAAAGAAGTTTTATTTACTACTTAAAAGTCTTATAATTTATTGAAAGTTGAAATTATATGAAAAAAATTTCTGTTCTTTTTGTATGTTTGGGAAATATTTGTAGGTCTCCTGCAGCCGAAGCTATCTTTATAAGTCTTCTTGAAAAAAAGGGCTTAGCCGATGGCTTTATTATAGATTCTGCTGGAACTGGGAGTTGGCATATTGGAAAAAAAGCTGACTCTAGGATGAGAATTGCCGCAGAAAGAAGAGATATAAATATATTAAGTAGGTCTCGTCAAATTACTAGCAAAGATTTTGACGAATTTAACTATATTCTTGCGATGGACGATTCAAATTATAGAAATATTCAAGATCTTAAAAATAGAACAGCTTCAACTGGTTTTGCATCAATTAAAAAAATACAAGATTTTAGAACAGCTTTTAATGAGCAAGAAGTTCCTGACCCATATTTTGGAGGTGATGAGGGCTTCGATTATGTTCTTGATATTTTAGAAGACTCTGTAAACGGTTTTCTGGAAAGTATTTCTTGAATTTATTCGATCTGAGTCTCTTTAGGAATCTTGTCATTGTAAAGATCAATAATTTGATCCACTACGTTATTGATTGTATATCCATCCGTAATAATTTCTATTGCGTCATTCGCTTTTATTAGAGGTGAAATTTCCCTATTGGAATCCTCAAAATCTCTTTTTTTTATAAGTTCTTTTAACGTATGAAGGTCTATTTCTTGTAAGTCTTTACTATTTTTATCAGATTTTCTTCTTTTTGCTCTTTCATCAATGCTAGCAGTTAAAAATATTTTAAGTTCTGCATGAGGAAAAACAGTAGTTCCTATATCTCGGCCCTCGGCTACAAGTCCGCCTGATTCTCCAATTTTTCTTTGTTCTTCTACTAAGAATTTTCTTACTTCTTTTATTGAGGAAATTTTAGAAACGATGGAACTTATCTTTTGCGACCTAATTTCTTCAGTAACACAGTAGTTATTAACATAAACATCCTGATGTGAATTTGTATTCGACTTGAAAACAATAGATATATCTTTAAGAATATTCTGTAATTTTTTTTCTTTTTTATAATCAATACTTTCTTTTAATATAAGCCAACTCAATGCCCTATACATTGCACCAGTATCTAAATATAGAAGTTTAAGTTTCTTCGCTATTAATTTTGTTACAGTGCTTTTACCTGAACCTGCAGGACCATCAATTGCAATAATCGGCCTTCTTTTCATTAGGAAAACGTGATCAATTAATCTTGTCTCACCACATCTTATCGCACCAGCCAGTAACGAAATATTATCCTCAAGTCTTGCTTTTTTGAGTGTATGAGGGTGTAAATGTTCTAAATATTCAATTGAAATTTTTTTTTCTGATAGCTTTTTAATTATTTGGTTTAAATTTATCTTTTTATCTTGTTGAAAAATTTTTTTTGCTTCTAATAACTCACTTGAAAAAAAACTAATCAATTTTCTTTCGTTTTTTGATAAATGAACATTTCTTGAACTTAACGGAATTCCATCAAAATCTCTTTGTGTAGGAACGGATTTAATAGCAACATTTAATTTCTTTCTTAAGATAAGATTTTTTAAAATTAAAAGTTGTTGCCAATCTTTTTCTCCTAAGTAAAGATTTTTTGGCTTGATGAGATTAAGTAATCTATAAACTACTGTACAAACGCCATCAAAATGTCCAATTCGATTTAATCCACATAATGCAGAAGATAATTCTATTGGAGCTTTTAGGAAGCTAATATTTTTATTATTCGGTGGATATATATCTTCATGACTTGGGATGAAGATGGCATCTGCGCCATTTGAAAAGGAGATTTTTATATCATTATCAATTGTTTTAGGGTAATTCTCTAAATCTAATTTGTTATCAAATTGAAGTGGATTAATAAAAATACTTACTAAATTAACATTAGAATTGTCATTTTTTGCTGTTGATATTAGTTTAATATGTCCATTATGAAGATTACCCATTGTTGGAATGAAGTTAATTTCACTATTTATATTTCTCCTCCAATTTTCTATTTCTTCAGTTTTCCTTATGATTAATTTCTTCACTTTGTTTTTAAAAAATAAATCTATTTGATAAACAATTACTGGACAAAAACAATCTTAGGAGGAATATCTATATAGGGAAAGTCTATCATTTTTATTTCATGGATTACAAAACATCAGGTGTTGATATAGAAGCTGGGCGAGAATTTGTTTCCGAAATTAAACAGGCAGTTGAAGGAACTCATACATCTAATGTGATTGAGGGTATTGGCGGGTTTGGAGGCTTGTTTAGAATTCCTATCGATAGTTTTAAAAACCCAGTTCTTGTTTCAGGAACTGATGGTGTTGGAACAAAATTAGAATTAGCCCAAAGTAAAAACTTTCACTTTGAGGTTGGTATTGATTTAGTTGCTATGTGCATGAACGATATCATTACTAGTGGTGCAAAACCTTTATTTTTTTTGGATTATATTGCTACTGGTAAGCTTGATAAGAAACAATTATTGAGGGTTGTTCAGGGAATTTCACATGGTTGCGGGGAAAATAACTGTTCATTACTCGGCGGAGAAACTGCTGAGATGCCTGGATTCTATTCAAAAAATAAGTATGATCTTGCAGGATTTTGTGTTGGAATAGTTGATGAGGATAAGCTTATTAATGGTAAAAAAGTCTCTGAAAATGACTTAATAATTGCTTTAAAAAGTAATGGAGTACATAGTAACGGCTTTAGTTTAGTAAGAAAAATTATTCAAAACAATAATCAAATAGATAAAGAATTTGAAAAAGTTTCTCGCTTAAATTTTTATGATGAGTTATTGAAACCTACAAAAATTTACAATAATGTGATTAACCAAATTTTATCTGAAAATATAGAAATTAAAGCAATGTCGCATATAACTGGAGGAGGAATTCCAGAAAATTTGCCAAGATGTATTCCTTCTGATTTTATTCCTTATATCAATACCAGTTCTTGGGAAATACCCATTTTATTTAAATTCCTTAAAGATAAAGGATCTATTCCTGAAAAAGATTTTTGGAATACTTTCAATCTTGGAGTGGGATTCTGTTTAATTATTGATAAAAAATTTAAGGACGCGATATTAAGTATCTGTAAAGATTATGATATAGATAGTTGGGAAATTGGAAAGATAGTTCGAAAAAATGATTCAATAATTAGTAAATTTTTGCCAGAAATTTTAACCTAAATTTTTTTATCATTTTTAAATGAGTTTTAAAAAATTATTTTTTATACCCAAATGAAAAAGTTAAGTGTAATATAATAAGATTACCGCCGAATAATATCGGAAGTTTAAGTATTAAGATTTAACCTTTACTCAATGCCCTTTGCAAATAATCAAAGAATTACACGTAGACGTAGTTCAGCTGGCCCTACACCTCCACAAAGACCAATAGGTAATAATTCTGAATCAAGTGGAAGACAGGCTCAAGGCCCAAGACCAACTTTCTTGACACTAAGGGATCATGGGAAAGTTTTTGTCGCTGATTTACCTAATTTGTCCGATGGTCAATTAGCGCATATTAGTAAAGAAGCTAATGAAGTTTTAAATAGTTTGGAAAAAAGACTTAGTGATCTTGAAAATGAGCCTAATGTTAGTAATCCGGAAAACGATACGATGATAAAAGCTTCTACTAAAAGAGATGTCACACTGAGATTCATAAAATCAATAGAAGAAGAACAAGAACACAGAAAGAATAATCCTGCTTTACGAGATGCTGCATCTGAATCGCTACCGAGAACTTTTCTTGAGGTTGCTAGACATAGATTGCCTGGAGCAACTTTTGATTCACTACTTCGAGAGGCTCTTGAAGCTTGTGCAGTTGATGAGAGCACTGAAGAAAATCAAGTTATTGATGAGCCTAGAGAAACTGTAAAAATTATGGATATTCCCTCTTCCAACACTAATGCTTCACTTGTTGTTAGTATCGATTCAAATGATGATTCCAAGAATGACTCTATTTGATTCAACACAAGAGTTTATAGGTTTTAAAGATCAAAATAATTCAAAAATTAACTTTACTTCAGAGAAAGATCCCATTTTATGTAATCATTGCAAAAGGACTGCATCAAATGGTGTTAGATGTTTAGGAATGTGTGTAGCAGATAATGATTACTAAAAAAATTTAAATTTAATATAAATAATCTGATGAGAATAATTAATAAATCAATTAAATTTTATTTATTAATAGATATCGGGTATTATTTATAAATAATAAAGAAAAGATTATTTTTCTATATATCAGCAAGTAATTGAAATTTTATACCCTTTATTTGAAATTGAAGTTCTTAGAAAACTTTATATATAAATACGTAAAAAAATTAAATAAGGCGGCACCCAGATTCGAACTGGGGATAAAGGATTTGCAATCCTCTGCCTTACCACTTGGCCATGCCGCCGAAAAAGATTCGATTGAGTCTTTTTATGATCTTAACAGTAAGGTGTCTCATTCTCTATTATTTATATGCAATGGTCATGGAGAAGATGTAATCGCATCTGAGATAATAAAAAGATTACTAAAAAAAATAAAAAATAAAAATATTGAAGTTTTGCCGTTAGTAGGAAATGGAGATGTATTTAATTCCATAAAATCCAAGAATTTTAGTAAAATAGGATATTTAAAAGAGTTGCCTAGTGGAGGTTTTAGTAATCAAAGTCTCAAGGGATTTGTGCTTGATTTGTTTGCAGGATTTTTAATAGACAATTTAAAAAATTTTCTACTTGTAAAACAGAAGTCAAAACATAACTGCAAAATTATCGCAGTAGGCGATTTCTTGCCATTACTCTACGCTTGGAGTTCAGAATGCGAATTTAGTTTCATTGGAACTCCCAAAAGTGATCATACTTGGAGTAGTGGGCCAGGTTGGGATTTAAGTGATTATTATCATAAGTTGAAAGGTTCTGAATGGGATCCATGGGAAATGTTTTTAATGAAATCTCCAAGATGTAAAAATTTAATTATGAGAGATGAAATTACAGCTAATAATTTGAATAAAAAAAATATTGATGCAAAATACTTGGGTAATCCAATGATGGATTTTGTTAATGCAACAAACGATAAGATATCAAATATTATTTCTTTTAAAAGGATTATTTTATTAGTTGGCAGTAGATATCCTGAAGCTCTTAAAAATCTTGATAATTTTCTAAATTGTTTGCAAGATTTTGATTTGTCAAAGGATTTGGTAATACTTTTGCCTTTGAGCATTAATGCTAATGTAATTAAAATTCAAAATTATTTAAATAAATATGGTTTTATAAAACAGAGGAAAGTTAAATTTCTAATTGATGAAGATTCAGTATGGAAAAAGAAAGATAAATATGTAGTGATTGGAAAAGGTAAATTCAATTCATGGGCCAATATGGCAGAAGTTGGCTTGTCTAATGCAGGAACTGCTACAGAGCAAATTGCTGGCCTTGGAATTCCATCTCTTTCTCTACCAGGATCTGGACCACAATTCACAAAATCATTTGCAAAAAGGCAATCAAGATTATTGGGAGGTAGTGTTTTAGTTTGCAAGAACAAAAAAATTCTTTTAAAAAATTTAAGTTCACTTTTGAAAGGAAAAGTTGATAAGTTAGAACAAGCAAAAATTGGAAAAAAAAGAATGGGTGAATCTGGAGCAAGTAAGAAAATCGTAGATGCAATAAACCTTCATTTGTTATCTTAGTAAATGGCACTAGCTTATTAATTATTAATTCCTTTATGTATCCAATAAATGATCGGCAATATCTAAAAATTTGTGCAGAGATTGCAAAACTTATGAGTATAAGCTTATCTTCTGCTAAAAAGAAAGTAGAAATTCAAATTGCAAAAGAAGGTTCGAAAACTAATCAAGAAAAAATACAAGTTGCTCAAAATGTTTTGAAAATTTGTGAAAAAAATGGTGGAGATCAGTTAAGTTCTTCAAGAATACTTGATAAGCTTATGGAAACTCTTGATGGTGAAGATAATTTTTTAACTGAAGATTGATTCTTAATGTTCAAATATATTTGAGAATTTTAGTATGTCCAAATCAGCGTGTACAGAAACTGTTTCGAAACATTTTTGAGCTAATTCATATCTATCCTCTCTTTCTAAGATAACTTTTAATTTATGCATAGCTTCAATTAAATATCTAACATCATTTGCTGCATAATCTAGTTGATCTTTTGTTAAATCTTCGTTGCTACCCCAATCACTACTTTGCGAGCTTTTGTCCAGTTCTATTCCTAACAATTCATTAATTAAATCCTTTAAACCGTGTTTATTTGTATAAGTTCTTGCCAACTTACTAGCAATTTTTGTACAAAAAATATTTTTTGTATTAATTTCAAGATTGCATTTTAGAGCTGCCACATCAAATCTCGCATAGTGAAATATTTTAGTAATTTTGTCATCTTCAAGAAGTGCTTTTAAATGAGGTGAAGAAGATGTATTAAGTTTGATTTTTACGCAGGATGTTCTTTTAAATTCATTGCATATTTGTACTAAACAGAGTCTATCTCTTCCATGAATTAAACCCATTGCTTCAGTGTCAATAGCTAGGTAGGAAGATTTTTTGTAAAGATTGTATAAATCTACTGTTAAATCGCTATAAAGAAAATCAATATTTTTATTTTCAATAGTCATTTCTCATAAGTATTTAAGGTAATTTAAAAATTTAGATTATTGCTTAAAATTTTATTTAATTAAGAATTTTTATCTAATAGGGTTATTTTACAGAATAATTCTAAAAAATTATAATATGATGTAACTTTAATTTTTATTCTCGAGTTATTAGAAAAGATTATTTAATGTCATATTCCTTAAATTCAACATTATTGCTGACAATTCTCTTGGCCATAGGATTATTTTTTTTTCTTAGGGCTTCCAGTAAAGATAGAACAACCATCGTTGAGATTTCATCTTCTCAGCATCCAATTAAGGTTTTAAATGGTTTATGTGAATGGCTTAATTTGAGGGGATGGAAGCAAACAGGAGGAGATTTTGAACAAAGAATTTTAATATTCAAGGGTCAAGTTGTTTCTAGTAAATTTTTAGCAATTTTTTTAGGTTTTCTTGGTGGTTTTGGTTCTTGTGCTTTGGGATTAGTAATTATTCAAATATATCCTGAATTAGGTTGGTGGCCTATTCTTTTGGGATTAATTGGTGGCCCTTTGTCTGGAATTGTTTATTTTAAAAAATCAGCAAGAGAGGAGAAATTTGAATTAAGGTTGATCAACGAAAATGAAAATGATTCAACTTTTATGAGACTTAGAGCCCATAGGGATGAATTAATCTCTTTAGAAAATGAACTCGGAGAAAAACTTCAATTGAAAAGTGACGGTTCTTTATTTAAAACACCTATTTAAAATACTTGAAAATTTTATTGGATAATTTTTAATCAAAAATATTATTCTCTTTACAGAATTTCTCTAACTCTTGATCATTTAACCAGTCCTGGGGTTTTGTAAAAATTGATGTGAGAAATTCCTCTCGAGAACCATTTTTAGCTTTATATCCATATTCCCATCTAGCTAAAGGCGGTAAGGACATCAATATAGATTCAGTTCTGCCATTTGTTTGCAGTCCAAAAATCGTCCCTCTATCCCAAACTAAATTGAATTCGACATATCTACCTCTTCGATATAGCTGGAATTCTCTTTCCTTCGATGAATATTTGTAAGAAGCTCTTTTTTCAATAATGGGCAAATATGAAGGGAGGAATGCCTGCCCACAGTTTTCCGCTAAAGAAAATAAATTATCCCAATTTAAATTAGATCGGCCAATATTTTGTGAAGCTTTTGATGCCTCTCCATTTTGATTATTTCCTCTATAAATTTTGCCTGAACCATCTTGATAATCATAAAAAATACCTCCTATGCCTCTAGATTCATTTCTATGCTTCAAGAAGAAATATTCATCGCACCATGGTTTGAAAACTTTATGCAAATCTTGATCAACTTTCTCACAAGCTTTTTTATGTTCGTTATGAAAATTCCTTACATCAGAAAGATAAGGATAAAAAGGGGTTAAATCTGCACCTCCCCCAAACCACCAAACAGGACCAGCTTCGAAATATCGATAATTCAGATGAACTGTAGGAATAAAGGGATTCTTAGGATGCAAAACCATTGAAGTTCCTGTGGCAAACCATTCATGACCTTTTGCTTCGGGCCTTTGAGAGATTATAGATTGAGGTAATTCTTGTCCATGTACTTCCGAGAAATTTACTCCTGCTTGCTCAAAAATAGAACCATTTTTCAATACTCTTGATCTTCCACCGCCACCTTCGTCTCTTAGCCAGGATTCTTCTGTAAATTTTCCTTTGCCATCTACATTTTCAAGCCCTGAACAAATTTTGTCTTGTAGAGTTAATAAGAGATTTTTAGTTTTTTCTCTCGAGTTTTTAGGAGGTTCTTTCAACATGTATTTAGTAAATCTTGAAGAAAAAAATTTTTTGGTTAATTATAAGTTTCTCTTTATAATTTCTCTTAGGGGGTCCTTATTGCCTATTATTTGATAGTTCGACATAGTTCTTAATCTTTTAAAGAGTCGACTACCTTGTCAAAATATTTAAAAATTTAATGACCACAATAGAAGATGCAAATTTTGCTTTACAAAAAGTTCTAGATGCTGGATCACAGAAAAATGTAATTGAATTAGCTTGGATTAAAAATGTAAGAGTAACTATACCGAGAGTAATCGTAACATTATCATTACCATCTTTTGCAAATTCTCAGAGAGATAGAATTGTCCAAGAGGTTAGAGAAGTACTACTGGATTTTGAAGATATTGATGATGTTCAAATAGAGATAGATAATAATCCTTCTAAAACAGAATCTCAAAATCCAAGTAATGCGCCTGAGTTGCAGAACATTGATGGAATTCGGCATATCATAGCTGTTAGCAGTGGTAAAGGTGGAGTTGGGAAAAGCACCATTGCAGTTAATCTCGCTTGTTCTCTAGCTAAATTAGGCTTAAAAACTGGGTTGCTGGATGCGGATATATATGGACCTAATACTCCCTCAATGATGGGAGTTGCCGAACAGAATCCAAAGGTTACAGAAGGTAGTGGCAGTGATCAAAGGTTAATACCAATACATAAATATGGAATTTCATTGGTATCAATGGGTTTCCTCATAGAAGAGGGTCAGCCAGTTATATGGAGAGGACCAATGCTTAATAGTATTATCCGACAATTTTTGTACCAAGTTGAATGGAATAATCTTGATTTTTTGGTTATTGACTTGCCTCCAGGAACAGGAGACGCTCAAATATCTCTTTCTCAATCTGTGCCTATTTCTGGAGCTATAGTTGTTACTACTCCTCAACAAGTATCTTTGCAAGATGCAAGGAGGGGATTAGCAATGTTTAAACAACTCGGAGTACCTTTACTGGGTGTTGTAGAAAATATGTCAGTATTTATTCCGCCAGATATGCCAAGTAAAAAATATGAAATTTTTGGTAAAGGTGGTGGACAAACATTAGCTAAAGAAAATGACTTACCATTATTAGCTCAAATTCCTATTGAAATCCCTCTCGTTGATGATAGTAATAAAGGTGTACCAATCTCAGTAAGCCAGCCCAATATAGAAAGTTCTGTTGTATTTGGTAATTTAGCTCAATTAATTAAGAATCAATTTGTTAATAGTTAATTGATGTTTAAGAGAATTTATTTATTAAATAAAAGAGGATTTTTACAAAAAAAAGACAACTTAAATAGTGGTTTTTTATTTTCACCACTACTTATAATTCCTCTGTTTTTAGTCATTATTTCGGGTTTATTAATAAAAAGTATTCAGGGTGATCTTTTAGTATCGAATTATTTAAGTCATATCCTAACTGGTTTTTTATGTTATTTTTTAGCATTTTTTATTTCTTATATACCCTTAGAGAGAATTAGAAAGTATGTGGTTCCATTTTACTTGTGTACTTTAATATCTTTATTACTAATTTATTTTTTTGGGATTTCAGTTTCTGGAGCTCAAAGATGGCTAAACTTGGGCATCTTTTCTTTTCAGCCTTCAGAAGTAGCTAAACTTAGTACTGTATTAACTCTTGCTTTAGTACTGCACAAAAAAATAATCCTAACAATAAGAGATTTAGTATTGCCCTTATTAGTAGTTGTGATTCCTTGGTTATTAATTTTTTTTCAACCGGACTTAGGTACCTCTTTAGTTTTACTTGTTTTGACAAATGTGATGCTCTATTGGTCGCAAATGCCTATAGAGTGGATTTTGATATTAGTATTTTGTATTTTCACATCTATATTTTATCTAACCTTGCCAACTCTTCTTATTTTCTGGATTCCAGTTATAGGATATCTTGCTTATAGATCTTCAAAAAAGAAAATTCTTTTTTCTGCTTTCGCTATTTCGTTTCATTTATTAGTGGCAAAACTGACACCAATTTTATGGCAATATGGCTTAAAAGAATATCAAAAAGATAGATTAGTTTTATTTTTAGATCCAAATAGAGATCCATTAGGTGGCGGATATCATTTGATACAGAGTCAAATTGCAATTGGTTCTGGAGGATTTTTTGGGACTGGTTTGCTACAAGGTAAGCTGACTAATTTGCAATTTATACCTGAACAACATACTGATTTTATATTCAGTGCTTTAGGGGAAGAATTAGGTTTTGTGGGGTGTACTATAGTTTTATTTTTGTTCTTTTTTTTGATAAAAAAACTTATTAATACTGCATCAATTGCTAGGACAAACTTTGAATCTCTAATCGTTATTGGAATAGCCTCAACTTTTTTATTTCAAATAATTATTAACTTATTTATGACTATTGGATTAGGACCAGTTACTGGGATTCCCCTTCCTTTTATGAGTTATGGTCGAACGTCATTGGTGACTAATTTTATCTCTATTGGATTTGTTTTATCTATATTGAAACGTTCTAGATCACAAAGAAGTTGATGAAAACACAAATAACTATAAAAAAAATTCAAGAGCTTTTAATTAAAGGAGTTCAAACCATATATGTTGATGATGATACATCCAGAAGAATGTGGTGGGCTTCTTTAGAAGTTATTCAAAAGAATTTTCTATCTCAGAATTATAAAAATGGGGGTATCTGGATCGCCTCTCCTTTGCCAGCTTTTAATGATAAAAAATTTTTAAATCAACTTCATGGATGGCTTTGGTCTCCTGAGGGGTTTCCATACTTTCAAAATGAGAATGCAGGTTTTTTACCAGTCAATAATTCAGAAAAGATAAAAAAAGATTTCGATTTAGTTAGTAATTATAAAGTCTTAAACCTTTGTCAGGAAGATGGCTATGAACCTTTTTTGATGATAATCACCCCAAATTTTCAATGCGTATTATCAATTGTAGGAGAAAAAGATAAGAAAATTCTATTAATGAAGTCTGATGAAGAGAGCTTAAAACTTTCAATTGAATTAATGCATACAAAATTAAATCATGAAAATTATGAGGAAGGAGTAAAATTTCGTAATGCAATAAATAATTTAGGTAACCTTAATATTAACGATCAATTTGAAAAATTATTTTGGCCAATATTATCGGCAAAATTAGCAAAAAATACGCCAAGTCATAATATACAGAATTCTGTGAAAAATGATGAAAAAAATGTGCAAATAACTGAAGCAAAATTATTACGTGCAATTTCTCATGAAGTAAGAACTCCTTTGGCAACAATAAGAACCCTAATAAGTTCTACTTTAAAAAAATATAAAATGGATGAATCAATGAGAAATCGCTTAATCCAAATAGATAATGAATGTAATGAACAAATAGATAGGTTTGGTTTAATCTTTAATGCAGCAGAATTAGTTAGTAATGAAGAGCCATCATTGAATAACTTGGCGAAAATTAATTTAGCCGAAATTTTCAAAAAGCTTGCTCCTTTGTGGAATAAACAATTAAATCGACGTGGTATTTCTTTGAAGATAGATATCCCCAAACAACTTCCACAAATTTTGAGTGATTCTGAAAAATTAGAATTAATGTTAGGAGGATTAATTGATAAAAATACTAGAGGATTAAAAGAAGGTAGTACATTGATTTTAGAATTAAGGCCAGCTGGTCAAAAACTCAAACTTCAACTCAAAGTACAAAAATTAGATAACAATCAAAAAGAAATTCTAAAAAAAGATAATGGTTCTGATATTGGTCCTGTTTTAAATTGGAACCCTCAAACTGGAAGTTTACAACTTAGTCAAAATGCCACTCAAAAGTTGTTAGCTAGTTTAGGAGGGCATGTCACACAAAGACGTGATACAGGTTTGACAGTATTTTTTCCGATTTCAGATGCAAAATGAAATGAGAATTAAGTTATAGATATATTAAATAATGTAGAAAATTTCTTGTAAATTTATAATTTTGCAAAATATGAATGCTAGTTTCTTATTAGAAATAACTCAAATTTAGGATGACTGAAACTTTAGTTGGTCAATTTCCAAAGCATATAGGAAGTACTGGGGGTTTATTAAACTCAGCAGAAACCGAAGAAAAATATGCAATTGTATGGAAAAGTTCAAAGGAACAAGCATTTGAATTGCCCACCGGTGGAGCGGCTATTATGAATGAAGGTGATAATTTAATGTACTTTGCAAGAAAAGAACAATGCCTTGCATTAGGGACACAATTAAGAGCCTTCAAACCAAGAATTGAAGATTTTAAAATCTACCGAATTTTCCCAGGTGGCGATATTGAATTTTTACACCCAAAGGATGGTGTTTTCCCTGAAAAAGTAAATGAAGGCAGAGAGAAAGTAGGTCATAATCCAAGAAGAATAGGTGAGAATCCTAATCCAGCTGGTTTGAAATTTACAACTAAGAATACTTTTGATTAACTTCCTTAAAGTTGATATAAAAGAAGAAAATAATTATAATTTGGGCTGACATTATTAACATGATCAGCTCACAGAAAGATAGTTTTTTAAAGGCTTACAAAGAAGGTAAAAATTTTATACCTATAGTTGAAACTTGGCCAGCAGATTTAGAGACTCCATTGTCAACTTGGTTAAAATTATCCTCAAAAGATTCCCATGGTGTTTTTCTTGAATCTGTTGAAGGTGGGGAGAATTTGGGTAGATGGAGTATTGTTGCTACTAAACCTCTTTGGGAAGCAGTTTGTTATGGAGAAGAAATAGTTAAAACTTGGAATAATGGCAAAACTGAAACATATAAAGGAGATCCCTTCGATATTTTAAGAAGTTGGACAAAGGAATATAAGTCAATCATGCTTGATGACTTACCATCAATTGGACAGTTATATGGCTCTTGGGGTTATGAATTAATAAATCGAATAGAACCAAGCGTTCCAATAAATGAAATACCAGAAAACAATATCCCCTATGGTTCCTGGATGTTTTTTGATCAGTTAGTCGTTTTTGATCAAATAAAAAGATGTATTACTTCAGTGGTTTATGCAGATACAACTTCTTCAAAAGAGTGCTCAATTGAGGAGTTGTATCTAAACTCAATTTCTAAAATTCAGAAAACTAGAAATTTAATGAGAGTTCCTCTAAAAGAAAATGAGTTTTTA
The DNA here is from genome assembly GCA_003213375.1 of Prochlorococcus sp. AG-424-A03. Lineage (GTDB taxonomy): Bacteria > Cyanobacteriota > Cyanobacteriia > PCC-6307 > Cyanobiaceae > Prochlorococcus_A. The sequence continues at coordinate 24,028 of QCNA01000013.1, forward strand.
GATTGGAATGAAAATGAGAATTTGAATTTAGATCTAGAAAGTAATTGGGAGAAAAAAGATTTTGAAGATGCAGTTCTCTCTGCAAAAGAATACATAAGAAAGGGAGATATCTTCCAAATAGTTATAAGTCAGAGATTCCAAACTCAAGTCAATAATGATCCCTTCAATTTATACAGAAGTTTGAGGATGGTTAATCCATCTCCATATATGTCATTTTTCGATTTCGGATCATGGTATCTGATAGGTTCAAGTCCTGAAGTAATGGTTAAAGCAGAAAAAAATAAAAATAGTCAGATTGTGGCAAGCTTAAGACCAATAGCTGGCACAAGACCTAGAGGTATTGATAATCAACAAGACTTGGAATTAGAAAAAGAATTATTAAAAGATCCAAAAGAGATAGCTGAGCATGTGATGCTAATTGATCTTGGAAGAAATGATCTTGGAAGAGTTTGTGAAATTGGTACTGTCAAGGTTAAGGATTTAATGGTTATTGAGAAATATTCACATGTTATGCATATAGTCAGTCAAGTTGAGGGAATCTTAAAAAACAATGCTGATGTATGGGATTTGCTCAAAGCATCCTTTCCCGCTGGGACAGTAACTGGCGCCCCAAAAATAAGAGCTATGCAATTGATTAAGCACTTTGAAAAAGATGCTAGAGGGCCTTATGCTGGTGTTTACGGATCTGTTGATATCAATGGTGCATTAAATACAGCAATTACGATAAGAACCATGATAGTTAAACCCTCAAGAGATGGGAAATATGATGTATCAGTGCAAGCAGGAGCTGGAATAGTTGCTGATTCTTTTCCTGAAAATGAATATCAAGAAACGATAAATAAAGCAAAGGGAATACTTAAAGCATTAGCCTGTTTGGATAAATAAATGAGTCAAAATAATCTTTATAAGGGTTTTGAGGTGGAACTTTTTACAGGTTCTTTAAATTCTCATATTGGTGTTTCGGCTGAAATTGAGAAAAAATTTCCTGATTTTGTAAAAGAGCCAGATAACAGAAACGTTGAATATATAACAACGCCTGAAAAAGACTATGGTTCTTTATATGAGAAATTAATTACTCCAAGAAAACAGTTAAGGAAGTGGCTAAATACTAAAAATTTAACAATCATTCCTTCATCCACTCTTTGTTTTACACACGATATTCAATTTCAAAGATCTGATATTGACAACGTCTATCATCAATTTATTCAAGATAATTATGGAATATCTATTGCAACTTCAAGTGTCCATATAAACATTGGAATAGATGATTTAGATAAACTTTTTACAGCTATAAGACTTATAAGATCTGAGGCTGCTCTATATCTATCATTAAGTGCTAGTTCACCTTTTTTAAATAATAAAATTACGAATAATCATTCTCAGAGATGGATCCAGTTTCCTAAAACACCTAGTAGGATACCTTTTTTTGTAAATCATAATTCTTATATCGACTGGATAGAGGAAAATATATCTAATAAAAATATGCAAAATATTAGGCATTTTTGGTCGTCAATCCGACCAAATGGTCCTCAAAGACCTTTGATTCTTGATCGTTTGGAATTGAGAATTTGTGATTTTGTTCATGATATTAATCTGCTTTTAGGGATAACGGCCATGATAGAACTAAGGATTTTAAATCTTTTTGAAAATATAAATACGTTAGATCCTATGAATGCTAGTATTTTTTCTATGGATGAGTTGTCAGAAATATGTGATCAAAATGAAATTAATGCTGCTAAAGATAGTCTGAATTCAGAGTTAATTAACTGGCAAGATGGCAAAAAAGTTATTTGTAGAGAATGGATTCAAAGCTTATTATCAGATTTGTCATCCACAGCAGAAAATTTTGGTATGGAACATCTTTTAGATCCTATCTATAAAGTGCTTGAAGAAGGCAATCAATCTATGAAATGGATCAATCAATATAAAAAAGGACTTTCTATTGAGCAGATAATGAAAATTTCTATCGAAGATATGATTAGGAATGAGGACTAGAATGTTTGATTATTTAAATAAATTTTGATCTGAACATTTTCACTTGTGACATAATGATTATATGGAATCTTTTCGACAGGTAAAAAATAATAACGTGGATCTGATAAGTAACAATGATCCACTTGATAAAAATCGTCTTTTAATTGAAGATCTCTGGGAATCTGTGCTCAGAGAGGAATGCCCTCATGATCAAGCAGAGAGATTGATACAGCTTAAAGAATTAAGTTATTCAAAACAAATTGATGGTGATAGTTCAAAAACTTTTAAAAATGAAATAGTTGATATTGTAAATTCTATGGATTTAGCAGAATCTATAGCAGCAGCAAGGGCGTTTTCATTATATTTTCAACTCGTGAACATATTGGAACAAAGAGTTGAGGAAGATAGATATATTCAAAGCTTTACTAATAAGGATGTTCAAAAATCGCCCGACAATCTTGATCCTTTTGCCCCAGCATTGGCTAGGCAAAATGCTCCAGTAACATTTAGGGAATTATTTTACAGGCTAAGGAAATTAAATGTACCACCAGGAAAATTAGAGGAGTTATTGCAGGAAATGGATATTCGTTTAGTTTTTACTGCACATCCGACGGAGATAGTAAGACATACGATTAGACATAAGCAAACAAGAGTAGCAAATTTGTTAAAAAAAATTCAGATTGAGCAATTTCTAACAAAAGAAGAAAAAATTTCTCTAAAAACTCAATTAAAAGAGGAAGTAAGACTTTGGTGGAGAACAGATGAATTGCATCAATTTAAACCTTCAGTTTTAGATGAAGTTGATTATGCCTTGCATTATTTTCAGCAAGTTTTATTTAATGCGATGCCTCAATTGAGGGGCAGAATCGCTGAAGCACTTACCGAAAATTATCCAGATGTTCAGTTGCCCTCAGAATCTTTTTGTAACTTCGGTTCATGGGTAGGCTCTGATAGGGACGGTAATCCTTCGGTCACTCCGGAGATAACATGGAGAACTGCTTGCTACCAAAGGCAGTTGATGTTGGAAAGATATATTATTGCGACGTCTAATCTTAGAGATCAATTAAGTGTGTCGATGCAATGGAGTCAAGTCAGTTCCTCCCTATTAGAGTCACTCGAAACTGACAGGGTTAAGTTCCCTGAAATATATGAAGCTAGAGCTACAAGGTATAGATCAGAACCCTACAGATTAAAACTAAGTTATATTTTAGAAAAACTAAGGTTAACACAAGAAAGAAATAATTTATTAGCTGATAGTGGGTGGAAATTTGACTTGGAGGGAGAAACTGATAACAAAAATCTAGATAAAGTTGAAAACTTGTATTACAAGTCAGTAAACGAATTTGCTTATGATCTCGAACTAATTAAAAATAGCTTGATTAGTACAGATTTAACTTGTGAGTCCGTAAACAATTTACTCACTCAGGTTCATATTTTTGGATTTTCTTTAGCAAGTTTAGATATTCGGCAAGAGAGTACAAGGCATAGTGACGCTATACAAGAGCTTACAAATTATCTTGATTTATCTGTTCAATATGACCAAATGTCTGAGGAAGAGAAAATTAAATGGCTTATAGACGAATTAAATACAAAAAGGCCTTTAATTCCATCTGACGTTAACTGGACAAAAACTACAGAAGAAACTTTTTCAGTTTTTAAAATGGTTAAGAGACTACAGCAAGAATTTGGAAGTCGCATTTGTCATTCTTATGTAATTTCAATGAGTCATAGTGCATCTGATTTGCTTGAAGTTCTCTTACTGGCAAAAGAAATGGGACTTCTTGATCAAAATTCACAAAAATCAAAATTATTAGTTGTTCCTCTTTTTGAAACTGTAGAAGACCTTAAAAGAGCACCAGAAGTAATGGAAAAGTTGTTTAAATTAGATTTCTATAGATCATTATTGCCAAGAGTAGGAGAATCTTTTAAACCTCTGCAAGAATTAATGCTTGGATATTCTGATAGCAACAAAGATTCAGGGTTTGTTTCTAGTAATTGGGAAATTCATAGAGCCCAAATAGCTCTTCAAAATCTCTCAAGTAGAAATAACATATTGCTAAGACTTTTTCATGGAAGAGGTGGTTCTGTAGGGAGAGGAGGAGGCCCAGCCTATCAGGCAATATTGGCTCAACCAAGCGGCACTTTAAAAGGGCGAATAAAAATAACAGAACAAGGTGAAGTTTTAGCTTCTAAATATAGTCTTCCCGAACTGGCTTTGTACAATCTTGAGACTGTAACTACAGCGGTAATTCAAAATAGTTTGGTAAATAATAGACTTGACGCTACTCCAGAATGGAATCAATTAATGTCTAGGCTGGCAGAAACATCAAGGTCTCATTACAGAAAATTAGTGCATGAGAATCCTGATCTGTTAAATTTCTTTCAAGAGGTCACTCCAATAGAAGAAATAAGTAAATTACAGATATCTAGTAGGCCTGCTAGAAGAAAAAAAGGTGCAAAAGATTTGTCAAGTTTAAGAGCTATTCCATGGGTATTTGGTTGGACACAAAGTAGATTTCTTTTACCAAGTTGGTTTGGAGTAGGCACTGCATTGTCATCTGAATTAAATTCAGATCCACAACAAATTGAATTATTAAGAGTTCTGCATCAAAGATGGCCATTTTTTAGAATGCTCATATCTAAGGTAGAAATGACATTATCCAAGGTGGATTTGGAAGTTGCTAGATATTATGTTGATACTCTTGGCAGTAAAGAAAATAAGGATTCTTTTCATGATATTTTTGAAGTAATTTCTAAAGAATATAATCTTACAAAATCTTTAATACTTGAAATTACTGGTAAAAATAAGCTCCTAGAGTCTGATAGAGACTTGAAATCATCAGTAAGCTTGAGAAATAAGACAATTATTCCATTAGGGTTTTTGCAGGTTTCACTTCTAAGAAGATTAAGAGACCAGACAAGACAACCTCCAATAAGCGAATTTATGATAGATAAAGATGAATCTAGAAGGGCTTACAGCAGAAGTGAACTATTGAGGGGAGCACTTTTAACTATTAATGGGATAGCTGCTGGCATGAGAAATACAGGTTGATAATTGCAGTATTTTTCAAAAAAAAAACTTGTTCTCCCAGAAGGTTATTTTGTTAACTCTTCTCAAATTCCATTAGCTAAAGAAGTTAATAAACTTTTAGCAAATTGTGGTTGCGAGACTTTTCCAATAAAACCTCTTTCTGAGGCTATTCAGAAAAGTAATTTCTTTTTTACCATACAGAATGAAGTAAAGAATAAATTATATGGCTTTGTAAGGGTTACCTCAGACAGGGGATTGAATGCTAACTTGTGGAATTTAAGTGCATTGCCAGGGTATAATCAGCAACTTTATTATTCAATATTGCTTCAAGTAACTCTTGAGAAAATAAATAGAGAAATGCCTGGATGCAGTATTTCTGTACAGGCTCCAGCATCTTCGTTTTTAAGTTTAGAGGAAAATGGATTTATACTAGATCCAAATGGAATAAGAGTAATGGGATATAAACTTTAAAAATCATTTTACGAGCATGGAGGGATTCGAACCCCCGACTCTCAGAACCGGAATCTGATGCTCTATCCAACTGAGCTACATGCCCTTTAATTTTTCAATTTCTTTAGAGAAAATCTAAATATTTTAAACTTAGCTAATTTAATTAATGAATGCATTAAAAAAATTTTTTTAAATAAATTAAAAATTAAAAATTTTCGGAACCATAAAAGTTTTGAAATTGATCTAAAAGAGCAAAGAGCAATTGTTCTTGGCTGCAATGGTATTGGCAAGTCAAATTTACTTGAATCTGTTGAATTTTTAAGTCAATTAAAATCTAATAGAGCACTAAGCGATAAAGATTTAATTGAGAACGAAAGTGATATGGCTGTAGTTATAGGACAGATAAATTTTAAAGACGATTTAAAGTTAAATTTATTCCGTAAAGGGCCTAAAAGAATTTATGTTAATGAATCAATCTTGAAAAAACAGAGTGAAATAAAGAATTATATTCGCAGCGTATGTTTCTGTTCTAATGATATAGATATTGTTAGAAGTGAACCAAGTTATAGAAGAACATGGATTGATAAAGTCGTATCTCAGCTTGAACCAGTATATTTAGACCTGATAAGTAGATTTAATAGGCTTTTAAAACAAAGAAGTCATTTTTGGCGTTCGGAAAGTTTCTTAAAAACCCAATCCACAGATATTGTTGAAAGCTTTGATATTCAAATGTCAATAATAAGTACAAGAATTTTTCGGCGCAGAAGAAGAGCTTTATTAAAAATAAAACCATTTGTTGAATATTGGCATAATCATTTAAGTAAATCTAAAGAGCAAATAGACATAAATTATCTATCGGGGATACAAAATATAAGTCCAGAAGAAGAAGAAGAAGAAGTTATTAGTAAAAAAATAGCAGAACAACTCTTAAATCAGCGTTCAATAGAAGCATTGACTGGTAAATGTAATTTTGGCCCTCATCGTGATGATATTGAGTTTCTTATTAATAATGTTTCAGTTAGAAAATATGGTTCATCAGGACAGCAAAGGACTTTTATCTTGGCTTTAAAGATGGCTGAACTTGATTTATTAACTAAAACATTAAATGTTCCTCCAATACTTATATTGGATGATGTCTTGGCGGAATTAGATTTAACTAGGCAAAATTTGTTATTAAATTCTGTTGGTAAAGATAGTCAATGTTTCATAAGTGCGACACATTTAGACAAATTTAATCAGTCTTTCTTGGGCTCTTCACAAATGATTTACTTATAATTTTTAAAAAGCATCATTTTTAGCTAATCTTAATTTCATATAAATTTCTTAAATGGAAATCTACAAAAAAAGTCAAATTTTAAGTTCGTTAAGTGATGAGCAAAAATTAATTCATCAAAGTAAACATCTTTTGTTGGAACTTTATAGATGCGATCGCGAAAAATTAAATGACGAATCCTTTTTGCGCTGTATTTTAAATAGAGCTGCTAAATTGGCAAATGCAACAGTTTTGAATTTGATAAGTAATAAATTTGAGCCTCAGGGGGTAACAGCAATTGCATTACTGGCAGAATCTCATATTTCAATACATACTTGGCCTGAATCTTATTATTCGGCAGTAGATATTTTTACATGTGGTAAAAATATGATACCTGAACTAGCTAGTCAATATTTAATTGAATCTTTGATGGCTAAAGAACATTCTTTGCGTGTCATTAAACGAAATCCACCTTCAGCTGTCTCTAATCAGATCAGAACGGTTGTTTGACAAGATTTACCTATTTAATTTTCCGCTTACAAGTCCCTCAAGGTCTAAACTTGTGCAATTAAATCCTAAATTAGAAAAATATTGAACTAACTCACTAAAATTATATTTGTTAAGAAAATGCTTTAATTCATCTTGGGGAATTTCTATTCTTGCAGTTGAGCCTTGGCATCTAACTCTAACCTCAGATAATCCACATTCTTTAAGATATTCTTCTGCTTTCTCAACCATTTTTAGCCTTTCACTAGTTATTTCATGGCCATAAGGAAATCTTGATGATAAACAAGGTTGAGCAGGTTTATCCCACCAAGGAAAACCCAATGCTCTTGATATATCCCTAATGTCTTGTTTTGAGAGTTTAAATTTTGCAAGGGGAGAGATAACTCCTGCTTGTGTTGAGGCTTGTATACCTGGTCTGTAATCTTTAAGATCATCAACATTGACTCCATCTAAAACTATCTTGTAATTAAGTTTTTTGGAGAGGTAAGTTGTATGTTTGTGGAGTTCTTTTTTGCATGCAAAGCACCTATCCTTAGGATTTTCACTGTAACTTGATTGGTCTAATTCTGATGTTTTAATCTCTACATGCTTCACTCCAATCCATTTTGCTTGCCTTCTTGCTTCTTCACGAAGAGTAGACGCTAATGCAGGAGAAATTCCAGTTATGGCAATTGCTTTGCTACCTAATTGCTCGAATGCTAATGATGCTACTAATGTACTGTCAACTCCTCCGGAATAAGCAATACAAACACTATCAAGATTCTTAATGTATCTTCTAATTGTATAAAGCTTTTCACTTTGTTCATCAGAGAGAATTTCTAGTTGATTGAACATGCTAATTACTTTAAAATTCAAATTACCTATGAATAGGTTGAATTTATTATTAAATCTTTAATAATATTATTATCTATATCTTAGATTAAATTTATTAATTTTGTTCAATTGACGAATACGAGTAGAAATAAAGGAATTGGAATCGTCACAGCAAGTGACAGTCAAGAGAGATCAAAAGGTCAATTACATATTTATGATGGAGAGGGTAAGGGGAAAAGTCAGGCTGCATTGGGAGTAGTTCTCAGGACAATAGGATTAGGAATATGCGAAAAAAGACAGTCAAGAGTTTTACTTCTAAGATTTTTAAAAGGCCCTGAAAGGCCATATGATGAGGATTCAGCTATAGAGGCTTTACAAAGAGGGTTTCCACATTTAATCGACCATGTAAGGACGGGAAGATCTGAATTCTTTACTGCTGACCAAGTGACAAAGTTTGATGTTGGAGAAGCTGAAAGAGGTTGGAATATTGCTAAAGGTGCAATTGCTAGCTCTCTTTATTCTGTAGTTGTACTCGATGAGTTGAATCCGGTTCTTGATTTAGGAATGCTTGATATCAATGAAGTAGTTGATTCTCTTCAAAATCGTCCAGATGGATTAGAAATAATTATTACTGGAAGGGCAGCCCCGCCCTCTTTGGTAAGAATATCTCAACTCCATTCAGAAATGAGACCACGTTTTATAGGAGACTTATCAGAACTGACAAGACAAAATCGTTCTAGTGGTGGAATTGAGATTTATACAGGTGAAGGAAAGGGTAAATCCACAAGTGCCCTCGGTAAGGCTCTTCAAGCTATCGGTAAAGGAATATCTCAAGATAAAAGTCACAGAGTTTTAATATTACAGTGGTTAAAAGGTGGAAATGGTTATACCGAAGATGCTGCCATAGAAGCTTTGAGAGAGAGTTACCCTCATTTAGTAGATCATTTGCGTTCAGGCAGAGATGCCATCGTATGGAGAGGTCAGCAACAACCAATTGATTATGTTGAGGCTGAAAGAGCATGGGAAATTGCTAAAGCTGCTATTTTATCTGGTTTGTATAAAACAATAATTTTAGATGAATTGAATCCAACTGTTGATTTAGAGTTGCTACCTGTAGAATCAATACATCAAACGCTCTTAAAAAAACCATCAGATACAGAAGTTGTGATTACTGGGAGGTGTAAAAATGAACCTTCATACTTTGAACTAGCGGATGTTTACTCTGAAATGGTTTGTCATAAGCATTATGCAAATGTGGGAGTCGATTTAAAAAGAGGTGTAGATTACTAACTATTCTAAAAAAATTAATTGCACAATATTTTTTTTACCTTTTCAATGCCTCCTTCAATGGATCTTGACTGAATTTTGAATTTAGACAAGATTCTAGAAGCTTTTTCAGAACGTTTCCCCGATTTACATATAGTAAAAACCTCTTTATTTAAACTTTCTTTTTGAATAAATTTTAAGTCAGATTCTTGGTTCAAATGACTTAAAGGAATTGAGATAGATCCCTCTATTGCAGATGCAGAAAATTCTTCATTCTCTCTAACATCAATTAAAAGAATTTTGTTGGGTTTTGCTTTGTATAAACTATTAAATTCATTAGCATTGATACTGTTAACGTCATTGTTTTTCTCACAATATTCGTTGCTACTATAAAAAACCTCAAACTGAGACAGATCTTTTATTCGTTTATTTAATTGATCACTTTTTAGATTTAATTTTTTCATATTCATATTCAATAGATCAAAAATTAAAATTTTCCCATCTAAAATTTCACCTTTTTTCAAAATGATTTTGATAATTTCATTAACCTGAAGAATTCCTATTAAACCTGTTGAAACACCTACAACGCCGTATTCTGCACAACTAGGTACAGCATTTTTTGAAGGTGATTCCGGAAGTAAGTCTCTTAAATTAGGACTATTGTTGTATAAATTGAAAACACTAACTTGCCCTTCAAAGCCTTGTACACTTCCAAAGACTAGGGGTTTATTTAATATCAGGCATGAATCATTTATTAAATATCTTGTGCCAAAGTTATCCGAGCAATCACAAATAACATCAAACTCCTTTATTAATTCAAGAGCATTTTTAGAATTGATTCTCTCTGAAAAGGTTAATATTTCACAATTAGGATTGAATTTTTTAATTCTTTCCCTAGCAGAATCAATTTTAAGATTGCCAATAGTATTTGTTTCATGAATTATCTGTCTCTGGAGATTAGACTTTTCAACTTGATCGTTATCAACTATTCCAATTCTCCCAATTCCTGCTGCAGCTAGATAAAGCAAAACTGAAGACCCAAGTCCACCTGCTCCAATGCATAATACTGAGCTGTTTTTAAGATTTAGTTGACCCTCATAACCTATTTCTTTGAGGGTTAAATGTTTTTGATATCTTTCTTCTTCATCTGAGCTTAAGAAGTTAAATTTGATATCTTTGGGCATTGAGATCCTTCTATTTTTGCAAGCTAAACTTTAAAAACATAATAATTAAAATAAAAATTTAAGTCTTTTAAATTTTTCTTATTAATATGATTTATTAATGTTTTTGTTAGAACTAGACGATAATGTGAAGTTTTTATAAATCAATTTTAAGTTTAAATATCTTCAGAAACTATTTACACCAACATCTCTAAAAAAATACAAAATGTTTCGGTTCGGAATTTTACACAACAAAAAGGTAGTCAACAGACGTTTTTTCCGATACTGTCTGGTTCATATATTTAGTTTACTGAATTCATGAGTGATAACACTCCAGAGTCAAATCAAGACTCCGGCTCCGATACAAGCTCAGAAACCAAAAGCTTTTCAGAGAAGTACTCTGATGTTATGGGAAAAGTCAATGAAACCCTTGGTAATGTTGATTGGACTCAAATGGGTAAGTATGGCAAGGCGGCAGGCATAATAGCTGTTGTCGTAATTGCTCAGATAATAATTAAAGTTGTCATTGACACGATAAACTTTTTCCCAATTCTCCCTGGTTTACTAGAACTACTAGGCGTAATTGTTGTTGGTCAGTGGAGCTGGCAAAATCTTCGTACCAGTGAAAATCGTGAAGCTGTTTTAGATAAGGTACAAAATCTTAAAAAGACATATTTAGGCTAGTTAAAGATTTACATATTTAGTATTGCTTTTACGTAATCTTTAACTTGTTTTAAATACCCTCCTCCAAACATATTGGCATGATTCAATATGTGGTAAAAATTAT
>QCNA01000014.1 GCA_003213375.1 Prochlorococcus sp. AG-424-A03
CTAATGAACCTGACTGCCTTTTTTTTAATATCACTACATGCGGGTCAGATAAAGCTTATGTAAGAGAGGCATATAAAGATGGTAACGCTGCTTTATTTCATCTCAAAAATATGGGACATATGATTCCCAAGCTTTATGAAGTATCAGATATTACTGTGCAGGTCCAAGGCCCTGCCAAGGAGATTGAACCCTTAAAGGAAATACTTCCAGATGCTGATTTCTATGAAGCAATATCTGGCTTCTGATTTAGATTTTATATATTGACAGTCGATCGCTAGGGGCTTTAAGGCCCCTTTTTATTTAGGAATTCAAAATAAATTAATATTCCCTTTACTTAGATCAAGTAACTTTATTATCAGATTAAATATTATTTTTATGGCATCAACTTTTTATATTGTTCATCATGAATTTAAGGCAGGAAAAGCTGAAAAATGGTGGGAAACAGCTTATGCGGCAATGTCACCAGGTGGTGGATGGGATGATTCGGTTGCAGCTAATAAAGAAAAAGGATTTTTTAATCATTCTGCAAATGCCGTAACTAAAACTGGTCCTGTATATTGTTTTTGGGAAGTAAAAGAGGGTATTTCAGCTGAGGAGTTTCAGGAGTTTATAGACGGCCCCTCTGGCCCAGGTTTTGGTCAAGATGCTCTGATGAATATCTGTAAACCAATTGACACATCATTAATGAATGGACAAACACCTTATCCACCAGTTTTTTCTTGATTATTGACAGTCGATCTAAAATAGATAGCAACTAGCTTTTTTTTATGACTATTGAAACTACTGTTTTCACCTTTAAACTTTCAAATACATTTGAGGAGTGGGTAAAATGTTTGATAGTCCAGAAATAGATGCATTTCATAAAACGGTAGGACTTACTCCTCTATACCGTGGCAAAAGTTTAATTGATCCAAAAGAAGTTATTGTTATTCATCAATCTGAAGAAGGTGTGGCTAAGCATGTTTTTTCAGATCCAGAAACCATCAAGAATATAGAATCTGGAGGGCATATTTATAGCACAACGAAAATCACAAGTTGGGTTTCTGATTAGTCGAAACATTAACTATTTAAATCTATACAAATAATTAGAAACAGGAGTTTCATATAAGATCTTTAAAAACTTAATTAGGATATAGCTGAGTTTAAGGATAAGAGTATTAACTAATTATAATTAGTTCGACTAAATTATTAATAAGAATCTAAGAGCAAGCGGTAACCAGAGGCATAGAAGAAGCATTAGTAAAAGAGTAATAGCATGGATATTTGGAATGTAATGCTCTTTTAAAATTTGTGTTTTCATAATTTATCTCGCCTTTTTAAGTTTGATTTCTCTTCTGATAAGCAACGCTATTACCACAACACACATGTTCATTAGAAATACGTCTAATGGCATTTTTTAAAAAAGTCTCTATTTAATTAATAGCAAGATTATTTATCTACGAATCAAAAGATGATTACAAATGTTTATTGGCTTAATAAAACGAATTTAAAAATTAAATTTATGCTTAAATATCTCAGAATTTTTTTCTATTAAATGGCTTATTCAGAAACAAGAATAGTAATAGGCGGTCTAGCTCATGTTCCTGTTCTTGTTTTTATAGCCAATTTCATCAAAGGTAAGTTTGTAAATAAAACTGAAAAAGCAAAAGACACTTTAGTTCATGAAGAGCCAGTAAAAATTATTGAGGCAAAAGATACAGTATTTAAAGAGGGAAAAGAAGAAGCTATCAAGGAACTTTCAAATAAGCTGGACAGTATTGAACAGAAGGCTGATGAGGTTTATGAAAAGTTTAAGAAGAAAAAGAAAGATAAGAAGAAGAAAAAAATTAACTAAATTGAGATTCTATCAAGCATCAATACATCTTGAGCTTGGATTGTATCTCTATTATCTTCGTCTTCGGGATCTTTATAAGATTCAATTTCAGCTTGAATTTTTCTCTTGTAAACTCCTTTGATATAGTCCATTTCTCTTTTGTCTTTGTCCAGAATTGAGAATGGTGATCTTTTTAAGTTCATAACTTTCTCCTAAATAAATAAAATTTAATCAGCTCCAGTTTTTATCAGATTCAACAAAGCTATCCAATGTTTGCTGATTCCTGATTTCTTCCTCAAGAAGTTCTTCTTCTGATCTTTCTTCAATCTCAGATTTATATTCTTCTTTTAGTGTGGATTTGGTAGACATTTACTCATGACGGCTACATTTATGTTCTAACTATTTAGAGAGACTATTCGACTAATAAATATGTACGGTTTGAGGTACTCCCATATACGGATAAAGGATCAACAATTCAATTTGAATATGGGTAAAATGAGAAAAATTTTAGATTAATTTTTGCCTTTTAAAATCATAAGTAAAGGCAGACCAATAAGCATCAAACTCCCATCTATTAATAAAAAAGTATTCAGGTTCATTTATCCATTCCTTCGGTGCTATCCCAATTGAGAGAAATTCCTTTTTTAATTGGTTGTTTTTCCATATCATCCATCTCTTTTCTAATCTTATTGTAATAAGAAAGTTCTTCTGGATCATTAGAGCCAAGACCATAACCCATTGTGGCGGCCAAATAAATCCTATGCATTCTGTAAGAACTTAAAGTCATACTGAGATCATAAACAATTAGAGGATAGTATTGATGTCTAATTTCGAATCAAATTTCAATAAAGCATTTTTAATTTGTTTCTTTTTTTTTCTTTTCCAAGAAGTGCTGTTAGCACTAGTTATTTTAAAAGTGTAATTAGTGCAGAATTGCTATATTGTCGACATATTTAGATATATCTGGCTAATAATCACTTTTAACTAATTTTTTATAACTTCTTACGTAGCGAAGCTTTTGGCCATGCCCTCGTCGGGACTTGAACCCGAGACCTCTCCCTTACCAAGGGAGTGCTCTACCGCTGAGCTACAAGGGCAATTTTAAAGTGGGCCGGGTTGGATTTGAACCAACGTAGGCAGAGCCAGCGGATTTACAGTCCGCCCCCTTTAACCACTCGGGCACCGACCCCCACTATTTGAACTTATCAGTTAATGGACACTTTGTGTGAAATTGTTTTGGTTTTTTTGTTTCTTTCTAGATAGGATTTGTAAAGAAAAGACTTTATTGATGATGAATATTTTATTGATTAATGGACCAAATCTAAATCTTTTGGGAACTAGAGAACCTGAAATATATGGTAATAAAACTTTGAGTGATATAGAAAAAGATCTAACTAAAGTTGCAAAAGAAAAAAGTATTAATATTGAATGTTTTCAAAGTAATCATGAAGGAGAAATAGTAGATAAAATTCAGGATTCTGTAAAAAGTATCCAAGGTATTCTTATAAATGCAGGCGCTTTTACTCATACCTCGATTTCTATTCGTGATGCTTTAATTGGATCTAAAATTCCTTTTGTAGAGTTACATATTTCAAATATTTTCAGTAGAGAAGATTTTCGTAAAGAATCTTTTCTTACAGATAAAGCTATAGGAATTATTAGTGGATTCGGAATATCAAGTTATTCCTTAGCTCTTCAAGGAATTATTGGATATTTAAGTAGTAAAGATTAAATGCTAGTCGATTTTAAAAGGCCTTCTTCTCATATTAAATATTTATCCTCATTAACCTCAGATGATTGGATCAAACTCGCTTTATCTAATCCAATTGATATTCTTATTGACCATGCTCATTGTGAAAGAAAAGCAGCAGGAGTAGCAATTCAATTGATGTTTAGATATCCATCAGAACCAAATCTGGCAGAAGTTCTAAGTCCAATAGCTAGAGAGGAATTAGAACATTTTGAAAAAATACTTTATTTTTTAAAAGATCTTGGACATTCTCTTGAGTCCTTAAAACCTCCTCCATATGGAGCTGAATTGTCCAAGAATATAAGAAAGGAAGAGCCCAATAGAATGCTTGATAGTTTCTTAATAGCAGGACTTATTGAAGCAAGAAGTCATGAAAGATTAAGCTTGCTTGCGCTGAATTCTGAAGATAAATCGTTAAAATCTCTTTATGAGTCTCTGCTTGAGAGCGAGGCAAGACATTTTGGAGTTTACTGGAAACTTGCGCAAACTAAATTCTCTAAAAATCAAACTTTCAAAAGGTTAGAGGAATTGTCTGAAATTGAGTCAGCAATACTGGCTGAAACTTTTGTATTGCCAAGGGTACATAGCTAAAGTTAATAAAATAAAAATGATAATAAGCAAGTTCTTAAGTTTATTTAATCGATATAAAACTGATTCACCAACATTCACCATCGTTGGAGTAGGCCCTGGAGATTCATCGCTTTTAACAATTGCTGCTGTGGATGCAATAAAAAAAGCGAAAGTTATAGTTTTCCCAATATCAGATGATAATAAAAAGAGTTTCGCTGCGGAAATAGTCAAGAAATACATCAAATTTAAAAAAAATATCCCCATCATCTTTCCAATGGCTAGGGAGGATTTTGATCCAGATGAAATATGGTCTAATGCTGTAGAAAAAATTGTGAAATTTATAGAAAATGGCGAATCAGTTGTTTTACTTTGTCTTGGAGATACTTCACTATTTGCAAGTTCTTCTAATATTTTGAGGTTAATAAAAAATAATCATGCGGAAATTATTACCAAAACAATACCTGGTATTTCCTCTATTTCAGCAGCAGCAGCTTTGAATGATTTTGATTTGGTAAAAAAAGGCGAGACATTGATCATCAAAGAATGTCCTTCTTCAGAATCTGAATTAACAAACCTAATTAGGGAAAGTAAGGGAAATAAAACGGTATTGGCAATTATGAAAGTTGGCAAAAGATGGAATTTAGTAAGGGAAATTTTAAAAAAAGAGGATATCATCAATACAACATTAATAGCTTTAAGTGTTGGGATGCCTGATCAAATTACTCAATTTGCATCACAATATAAGAAGGAATTTATGCCTTATTTTTCTTTGATTTTGATAAGGTTCGATTAATGTATAAAAAAGAAAAATTAGTTGAAAATCAATTTACATGGCCAATATCTAAGGATCTATTATTTCTTGTTCTCGAAGATAAGGTTAGTGATATTTTTGTTTGTGAATTAGTTTGGGAAAGACTTTTTTATATTAAAGAACTCTCTCTAAATGATTGGGCCTTTAGCGCATTAACTCCTTCTTATTGGTCAGAAAAATTTGAAAAAGCTCCTCAAATCATTTCAGAGCGTCCAGCCTCAGTACATTTGACTCGATCAATTCCAAAACACCATAAACAGGGATTGAAAAATTTTCTTAATTTTAAAGGTTATAGTATTAATGAACTCTATCCAAGAAGAACTAGAAGAGCGACGGCAGTAAATTGGTTAATTTATTGGGCGATTGAAAATGATTGTTTTTCAAAAGATATTGGATTAGTGCCAAGTCCTAGTTCACCCCCTGTTAATCCAGTTAAAGGACATTTTGGCGATCCAGAAATTGAATAAGTTTTATTGAAAAAGGTAAATGATTCTATTAAAGGTATAGTTGTAATGGATACTACTTTCTTTGGAGAGAAGAATTGATTCTTCCTACAATAGCGATTATCGGGAGACCCAACGTTGGTAAATCTACCTTAGTTAACCGTCTTTGCCAAAGTAATGATGCAATAGTATTTGATAAGCCTGGTGTTACAAGAGATAGAACTTATCAAAATGCTTCATGGGGAGGTAAGGAATTTCAAATAGTTGATACTGGAGGTTTAGTTTTTGATGATGATAGTGAATTTCTCCCTGAGATAAGGACACAAGTTTTCTTGGCTCTAGAAGAGGCTTCACTTGCGTTACTGGTGGTAGATGGGAATCAAGGCGTTACTGATGGTGATTTATCAATAGCAAAATGGTTAAGAAACTCAAGCTGTAAAACAATTGTTGCTGTTAATAAATGCGAATCGACTACTCTAGGAATATCCCTAGCTTCGGAGTTCTGGAAATTAGGATTGGGCGAACCTAACCCTGTTTCGGCTATTCATGGTTCAGGTACGGGCGATCTTTTAGATCTCGTTATTGGCGAACTTCCTGAAAATAATATCCAGGATGATCAAGAAAAGATAATGATGTCAATTATTGGTAGGCCTAATGTTGGTAAATCTAGTTTGTTAAATACAATCTGTGGAGAAAAAAGAGCAATAGTTAGTGATATTAGTGGTACTACAACTGATTCAATAGATACGCTTATTAAAAAAGGTGATAATCATTGGAAAATTATTGATACTGCAGGGATTAGAAGAAAGAAAAATGTTAAATATGGCACTGAATTCTTTGGTATTAATAGGGCTTTTAAATCTATAGATAGAAGTGATGTTTGTGTGTTAGTTATAGATGCGGTTGACGGAGTAACTGATCAAGACCAGAAGCTGGCTGGACGTATAGAAGAACAAGGCAGAGCTTGCATAATTGTTGTTAATAAATGGGATCTTGTAGAAAAAAATAGTTCAACAATTTATCAAGTAGAAAAAGAACTTAGATCTAAACTTTATTTTTTACATTGGTCAAAAATGATTTTTATATCTGCCCTAACTGGTCAAAGAGTTGATAATATTTTTGAGCATGCTCTTATTGCTGTAAATCAACATAGAAGAAGAGTAACAACATCTGTAGTTAATGAAGTACTTAAAGAATCAATCAGTTGGAAAAGTCCTCCAACGAAGAGAAGCGGCAAGCAAGGTAGACTTTATTATGGTACTCAAGTAAAGAACAAACCTCCCACTTTTACGCTTTTTGTAAATGACCCTAAATTATTTGGAATAACTTATAGAAGATATATTGAAAAACAAATTAGAGTAAATTTAGGCTTTGAAGGCACACCTCTCATTTTACTTTGGAGAGGAAAACAGCAAAGAGCTTTAAATAAAGAAGTCGAAAGAGAAAATATTGAGTTAATTCAAAAAGATTAATGAATTTGCTAACCAAATTTTCTGTTGGTCAATACGTTCACGGTAATAGAAGTTGGCTAAGAATTATAGATAGTAGATTAAAAATAATTATGGTAATGATATTTTTAATCACTCCAATTTGGGCAGGTCCAATATGGAGATTGAGTTTGGTTGGTTTTTTACTATTAATTACTTTTTTAAGTTTATTGCCATCTAGAGTATGGTGGCGATCATTATTTTTCCTCTCATGTTTGTCACTTTTAATTGGATGTATATCAATTCTTGCCTCATCTGATATTCAATCTCTTGATGGCTATTTAAGAAATCCCAATGAGTTGCAAGTAGTACTAGAAAGCCAAAAAGAATGGAATATTTTGCAAATTCCTTCGCAGAAGATATGGTTTATTAATTTTGGTCCCTACAACTTATCAAGAAAAGCCTTTGAATTAGGAATAAAAACCTCCACTTTGATATTTACCGTTATTCATAGTGTAAATTTGATGCTTTTAACCACATTGCAGGAAGACATTGTATGGGGATTAAGTTGGTTTATGTATCCATTAAGAAAGATTGGATTGCCAACTAATAAGTGGCTTTTTCAGTTGTTAATTGCATTACGTTTTATTCCTCTAGTGCAGGAAGAACTTCAAAATATCATTAAATCAGTGTCAGTTAGATCAATTAATTTTCGAAATTTAGGATTAAAGAAATCATTTAATGTTTTATTAATCTTAGTGGAAAGGTTATTTCAAAATATATTTCTGAGAATTGATCATGGAGCAGAATCATTACTCTCAAAGAAAAAAATTATTATAAAAACCAACAGATTTAGAACTCTTTATCCTTCAAAATCTCACAATGTAATTGTTAATACATTATCGATTTGTTTTATTTGCATAGCAATTTATCTAAGAAAACTGTATGGTGCATTATAAATAACACAATATTTTAGGTTTGAGTTCTGAGCGTTATTTAAACCATCCAACATTTGGTATGTTGTACCAAGTTTCTCCCGGAAATGATGGGAGAGATATTTATGCGACTTTATACGCTCAAAAAATGTTCTTCTTGGTAGAAGTTAGACAGAGAGAAGTTTTTTTTGAAGTTATACCTTATCTAGATGCCCGTAATCAGGCCGAATTAAACCTTCAAAAAGCCAGAAGAAAAGGATCTGAAGAACTATCCAAATGGGAGAATTTATTTACGCAAACTTTCTTATAAAAGGTGAACCCTGCAAATTATTTAAAAATAAAAAATAAAATACCATCCAATGTAAATATTCTTGCGGTAAGTAAAGGATTTAAAAGTCAAGAAATCAAGACTATTCAAAATATAGGTCAGAACGATTTTGGTGAAAGTAAGGTTCAAGAGGCGTTTGAAAAACAATTAACCTTAAAAGACCTTAAACAAATAAATTGGCACTTTATTGGAAGAATACAAAGTAATAAAATAAGAAAAATAGTTCAAAATTTTAAATATATTCATTCAGTAGATTCATATGAAAAGTTGCAAAAGATTTCTAATATTGCACGTGAAGAGAAGAAAAATCCATTAATAATGTTGCAGGTTAAGTTTAGTGATGACCCTACTAAAGGAGGCTTTAATCCTGAATTTTTAATTTTGAAATGGAGAGAAATTCAAGAGTTGAAAAATATTTCATTAACCGGTTTGATGACTATCAATCCTAAAGGACTTAGCTCTAAAGAAAATTCAGGGTTGTTCAAAAAATGTCGTGCTCTCGCTGATTCTCTACAACTACCAGATTGTTCCATGGGGATGTCAAGCGATTGGGAGGAAGCTATTGACGCTGGATCAACGTGGTTAAGATTAGGATCATTGATTTTTGGAGGTAGATCTTAATTAATTATTTTTTTATAAAAATCTTATCTATAAACTTGCAGTAAAGTTCAACTAACGTTATTTAAGTATAGGTAGTTTATTCATTTAAAGAATGGATCTATTACTCAAGGTTCTTAAACCTTAGTAATCAATTTCAAGAGGATTTAAAAGGTGTCACTTATTTCTAGATTAAAGGCAGTTGTTGCAGGGGATGAGTATCTCGATGATGATTTTGATGAGTTGGATTATCCTTCAGAGGACGAATTAAATGATATTAATAATTTCAAACAAAATCCAAAGAATGCAAATGCCCTTGCAAATTCAAATCCATTCGATTTTATGAATAACAACAGATCACCAAAAGTAGTTGGTATGCCTGGAATCTCAAATTCATCCTCAGAAGTAAGCTTAATGGAACCAAGAAGTTTTGATGAGATGCCTCAAGCCATACAAGCATTAAGAGAGAGAAAAACTGTAATTCTCAATTTAACTATGATGGATCCTGATCAAGCTCAAAGAGCGGTTGATTTTATTGCTGGGGGCACATATGCAATTGATGGACATCAAGAGAGAGTCGGTGAAAGTATTTTTCTTTTTGCTCCAAGTTGTGTAAATGTAACTAGTTCTTCCCCAGAAGAAGCTTCTCCTTCTTCTGTGTCTACAGAAAACACACCACAATATAGTTTGGGTAAAAATACTACTCCTGAACCAGCATGGGGTAATTCTAGATTAAGTGCTTATTCATGATTAATCTGTGACAGATAAAATTGCGATCATTGGTTTTGGAAATATTGCAAATGCTATAGTTACCCCTCTATTAGATAACAAATTAATTCAGCCAGAGAATGTTTTTTGTGTTGTAAAAACAGAAAAAAGTTTAGAAAACATAAAAAAAAATTATAAACATAATATAAATGTTTATAAATCAGGTTCTAAAGAGTCAAAAATAATTTGGGATTGTCAATATAAACTACTTTCGATAAAACCCCAACAATTAAATGATATAAGTGAGGCCCATCATATAAATAATAAGGACAATTTAATAGTTTCAATTCTTGCCGGGGTTTCAATAAATAGACTTACTAAAAAGTTTCCTAATCATAAATGTGTGAGGGTGGTTACAAATATTCCAATAACTATTGGAAAAGGTTTAACAGGTATTTCTTGGGGAAAAGAAATTACAGAAGATCAGAAACAATTTACAAAAAAATTATTTGAAAATACTAGTAAAATTTATGAATTTACTGAAGATTACCTTGATATATTTTTAGCCTTAACTTCATCAGGTCCTGCAATTATTGCTTTAATTATAGAAGCATTAAGTGATGGAGGATTAAGCGGGGGATTACCAAAAATAATTTCAGAGGAACTTGTTATGGAAATGATACTAGGGACTATTTGTCTAATAAAGGAAAATAAACTTACTACTTCTGAGCTTAAAAATTTAGTAACCTCTCCAGGTGGAACAACTATTTCTGCTTTAAGGGTTTTAGAAAAAAAGAGTGTAAGGTCAGCATTAATGGAATCAATAGTTTCAGCTAGTAATCGAAGTAAAGAGTTTCGTTAGGTTTTTCAATTGTCTTTTAAGTTCATATAAACCTTTTCAAGTGAATTTATATTTTTAGCAATTGTGTATCTCTCAAGTATACGTTCTCTAGCTTTTTCTCCAAGATCTTTTGTAAATGAAGGGTGTTCTACAAGAATTGGGATTATGGTTTTTAATTGTGCCGAAACATTATCAGTTGAAATCACTATTCCTGCTCCCTTATCTAAAACTTCACCATCAGCACCGGCATCTGTGGCTATACATGCAGTACCAGTAGACATTGCCTCTAAAAGTGATAATGACAAACCCTCTACTAAGCTTGGCAAGAAAAATACCTCTGCTATTTGCATTATCGCAACTCTAGTTTCTAAATCTAATTCGGCACCCCACCAAATTAATTTCTCATTGCCAAGGTTAGAAAAACTATTTTCAAGTGTTGGCTTTATTGGTCCATCTCCAACAATAACTAGTTTGCAATTTTGAGTTTTAGTTTGGCGCCAAGAACGTAAAAGTGCCTCGATATTTTTCTCATTGGCAATCCTACCCATATATAAAAAAATCCTATCATTTCCAAGTTTGTTTTTTACTTGATCATATTTTTTATTTTTTTCGCAAAAAGGTTTCCAAATATTCTCATCAACACCGTTTGGAATAATTATTTGTTTTTCTTTAGGTACTCCTAATTTATAAAGAACATTTTTTTGAAGTTCGGAAAAAATTATTATTTTATCGAACTTTGATAAAGAGGGAGCATAAAGTTGATATGTTAACTGTTGAGTGCTAGCAGTTAAATTTCTATTTTTTGCATCAAATGGTGGGTGAAATGTTCCTATCAGTGGAAGATTAATTTCATCACAAATCTCTGGAAGTCTAAAGTCTAAAGGAGATAAAGTTAAGCTTGCATGTACTAAATCAGGCTTTAATCTTTCCAATGATAGCCTTAGCTCTTTTTCTGCTCTTGGTGACGGTATTGTATAAACTTGGGACTTAATTAGATATGGAAGACTTACATCAGGATCATTTGCCAGAAATAATGGTTTTGATGAATTCGAACTAGAGGGATTGTCAAAATGAATAAAACTAATTTTATGCCCTCTGGCCTTTAATTCCTTAGTAGTTGAATCACCGTAAGTTACATTTCCACAAAAAGGGGATTTTTTCCCTAACCAGGCAATATGAACCACATTAATTGAATAAACTATTTATTAAGTTAACAGGCAAAGACGCCATGATCATAATTTTTAAATTTTTTAATGCTTTATGAAAATGCTAACTATATATTTCTCTCAACATTTTTAGTGAAGATAGCTCCTTCTCTAATTGAGTAGAGATCCATGTCTCAATAATGAATAATATTTTAAGCCAGACTTTTTTGGGACCTAACAACTCTCCATTAGATTTTATTGGTAATTCGGGAAAAAGAAGTCTTTGTAATAGAGCAACTTCAGATGCATTTATTTTTAGATTACTTTGAGGATCTTCAATTGACGAAAACCCTTCACTTGGCAAATAATAACAACTCCATTCCCAATTTCCTAAAGGCGGAATAATCGGTTCTCCAGTTTTACAGCAATGATGTATTGGTAAATTTATACCACCAATGGCTAATAGATGGATTAAAGATTGAATACTCATTGAGAGCATTTTAATATCTTCTTCTTTAGATTCTTCATACAAATAAATCCTATCTAGATGTGCAAGAACACAAGTTAAATAGTTTTGTTGCTTATCATTATTACCTACTAATAAAAAAGTTAATTCAGTTATTGCTTGCGCGGCTGCAAGACATTCA
The DNA here is from genome assembly GCA_003213375.1 of Prochlorococcus sp. AG-424-A03. GTDB lineage: Bacteria > Cyanobacteriota > Cyanobacteriia > PCC-6307 > Cyanobiaceae > Prochlorococcus_A. Next base: position 12,016 of record QCNA01000014.1, read on the forward strand.
ATATTTTTCCCTAGACCAGAATAGCTTTTTAATATTTTAATTTGACGTACAGATTTAAGATTTCTTTTCCCAAAAATTTGCAGACTTAAATATGTTAATGGAGTAGCTGCGGCAAGACTACTTTTAGGACGTCTAGCACCAGGTACCGCTAATCGAACAATCCCCTGCTCATCAGTAAGAATAGTTATTAATCTATCATTCTCGCCTAATGGAGAAGCTTTAATACAGAGACCCTCTAGTCTGCACTCACCAGAACCAGACATTTAAAAATTTACTTCTTGGAAAATCTCACAAAAATTAGAAGTTCCAACGCAACTAATTCCATTATCAAACAAATCAATAACTTGTGTCAGTTTTTTTATACCACCTACAACTTTTATTTGATTTTGAGAGCCTGTTATTTTTAGTATTTCGGGGACATCATTAGATGTAAGAGGAGATCCAAACCCGTCCCCGAATTGAAAATTTTTTATTCCTAATTCCAAACATATTTCTATCGCATTAATAAAAACTTCTTCTTGTAGTTTTGATTTATTTATGATTATTGAAACTGGTAATCCAGATAATTTAACTTGCTCAATTTCAGCGGCGAAAGTTTCTAAATTTTTTTTAGATAAATTGATAAAGTTTGGGATATATTCAATTCCTTTTGCACCCTTATCTTTTGCAAAACAAACTAATTCTTCAATAAATGAAACTGGTAAATCTGCTAAAGGGTAAGAAATAAGTGCGTTTATATCCGCACTGTAATTACCCAAACAGTTTTTAAGATCAGTTAAATAATTTAGTGAAGTAGAAATATTTTTGATATTGTATTTTCTTATTAAATCGCAATTCACACAGAAATCTTCCCATGATAAATAGGGGTTAATAATAATCGCATGAATTTTCTCGTTTAATTCATATTCAATATTGGGCATTTAAAACTTATTTAGATTGAATCAATCCATAACCTCCATGATTCCTTTTATATATAACTTGAAGTTCATTATTTTTCTTGTTTCGAAAAACATAAAAATCATGATCAATTAGATCTAATTGTTTTCTTGCTTCGTCTGATGAAATTGGAGTCATTTCAAAGTATTTATTTTTTATAGATGGCTCAGGCAAACTTGCTTCAGTTCCTTCTTTAAAAAAAGTTTTATCTAAAAAATTTGATTCCATACTTTCAATTGGTAAAGAATCTTTATTTTTAAATTGTTTATTATGAATTGTTTTATTGTTTCTTTCTTTGTATTTGCGTAATTTTCTACAAAGTTTATTTGAAACTAAATCAATGCTTGAGTATAGATTTTCAGTTTTTTCTTCAGCTCTAATTACGGTACCATTTGCAAAAATAGTAACTTCTGCAGTTTGGAAGGAGACTCTTGGATTCTTTTCAATTGAAAGGTGTATGTCAGCTTCTTTAACGATATCCTTATAGTGATGTGTTGCTTTTTCTATCTTTGCCTCAGTATATTCTTTTAATGCTCCAGTGAGCTCAAGATTCTTTCCATGGATTAAAATTTTCATAACAAATCTAAAAATATTTACTTACTTTCTAAATCTACTTAAATATGGATAATAGAACAGCAATAATTAAGCAACCTGATAATATTTCTTCTTTTAATGATGTTTATAAATTACAAAAAGAATATCAGGAGGCATTGATTTTAGATAATTCTAACCCTTATTTTATTTGGATAGGGGAGCATCAACTCTGTTATACATTGGGGAGAGGATCTAATTACGATAATTTATTATTTTCTCTAAATGATGCTAAATATGATGTTTTTAAGATTGATAGAGGTGGTGAGGTAACTTGTCATATGCCAGGACAATTAGTAACGTATTTGGTTTTAGATTTGAAAAATTTTAATAAAGATTTAAATTGGTACTTAAGAAAAATTGAAGAAATTATTATAAAAATCCTTGGTGCTTTTAATATAGATTGTCACTCTAGAAAAGGGTTTACTGGCGTTTGGATAGGAAATAAGAAAATCGCATCAATTGGAATTGGTTGTAAAAGATGGATTACGATAAATGGATTTTCAATCAATATTGACTGCGAATTAGAAAACTTTAATAAGATTGTTCCTTGCGGAATAGAAAATTGTCTTATGGCAAATATGATTGATTACAACAAAAATTTAAATATTCAAGAAGTCAAGAGAATTGTTAAAAAAACCATCGAGGAAGAATTTAATTTTGATTTTATATCAAAATAGAAATTAAAATTTCAAAATCAATTTAATATGGGTGATTTAGCGTATTGGCCTGCAGCCAAACCTCTTTCTAAAAAAAATACATTTGCCAAAAATAGAGATTTTATTAAGAACCTTGATCACATAGATCAAATTTGGGAAAAATTAAAATTTAAATGTGGTGATACTTTAGCTGTTTGCGATTTAAGAGGGAAAAACAAAGAAAAATTTTCTTATTCTGAGCTGGCTGATTTAATAACAAAAGTCTCTTCTTCTTTCGAAAATTATGGTTTAAAAAAGGGGGATGTAGTTACTGTAATATCTGAAAATTCTCCAAGATGGCTAGCAGTGGATCAAGGCTTAATGCGTTTAGGAGCTATAAATGCAGTGAGAGGTATTAATTCTCCTTCAGTAGAATTAGACTATATTATTGGGCACTCTAATTCAGTAGGACTAATAGTTCAATCTAAGGAAATTTGGCTAAAGTTAAACAACAAAGAAGAATTAAAAAAAAGACTGAAATTTATAATCAATTTAGAAGATGAACAATTTGAAAGTTTAATAAGTTGGAGTACATTCATAAGTTCAGTAGAAAAAGAAAATTCACAAAATAATAATCTTGAAAAATTTAATCCAGAAATTGATGACGTCGCTACCATTCTTTACACTTCTGGGACGACCGGAAAACCTAAAGGTGTTCCTTTGACTCATGCAAATTTTTTACATCAAATAATCAATTTAGCCTATATCGCTGATCCAGAGCCAGGTACCTCTGTATTAAGCGTTTTGCCTATCTGGCATTCTTATGAGAGAAGTGCTGAATACTTCTTTTTTTCATGCGGTTGTTCTCAATACTATACAATTCCAAAATTTCTTAAAGATGATATTACACAAATAAAACCTGTTGTCATGGCCACTGTACCGAGACTATGGGAAGCAATACATGATGGTTTTTTTCAGGCTTTGAAAAAAATGCCTTCCAAAAAGCAAAAACTTATTAAGTTTTTGATAAGTAATAGTTCGGTTTTTAAAAGAAGTCTTAGAAAGATAAGAAATATAGATATAAATCAAATAACTTTTAAATCAAAAATCCCCTTACTGGGTTCTGTTATTAGCCGATACCCTTTACATAAATTGTCTACTATTTTTTTATTGCCGAATATTCTTAGACAACTATGCGGAGAAAAACTGAAATTTCCTATTAATGGTGGAGGTGCATTGCCAGAACATGTAGATCTTTTTTTTGAATCTTTAGGTGTAGATGTTTTGGTGGGATATGGACTCACAGAAACTAGTCCAGTATTAACTTGTAGGAGAAGAGAATTAAATGTTAGAGGATCATCTGGGCAGCCTCTTTCATTTACTGAAATCAAAATAGTGAATGATGATAAAAAAAAGATTCTTAAGTTCAGAGAAATCGGGAAAATTCTTGTTAAGGGGCCGCAAGTAATGAAAGGTTATCTTAATAATGAAATAGCTACAAATGATGTTTTATCCAAGGATGGTTGGTTTGATACTGGTGATTTAGGTTTTCTAATACCAAATGGTTCTCTCTTTATAACCGGAAGAGCCAAGGATACAATAGTGCTATCAAGTGGTGAAAATATAGAACCGAATCCCCTAGAGACTGAAATTCTTAGTTCAGAATTTATTAATCAGATTCAATTAGTAGGACAAGATAAGAAATGTTTAACAGCTCTCGTAGTTCCTAATGTCGAATTGGTTAAAAGCAAGTTTTTGGAAGAAGACCTTTCAAAATTAAACCTGAATAAGAAAATTGGTACATTTTTCAAATCACAAATTAATAATTTGCTTAAAAGTCGATTAGGAGCAAGATCAGAAGAACAAATATTAGATTGTTATTTTGTTGATGCCTTTACTCTAGAAAATGGATTATTAACCCAAACTCTTAAACAAAAAAGAAAAGAAATAGAAAAAAAGTATTCATTACAAATAGAAAATATGTATGAAAACAAATTTAGTAAGAAAATTTGATTTGTTCTATCTATATTGAAAAGGCAATTTAATTTTTTATGGAAACAAAAAACTCAATATCTATAAAGCGCTCAATAGCTATTAAAGCTGTAGTTACACCAACTTGGAAGGAAGATGCTGAAAAAGAATTAAGTAAAGCAATTTCAAACATTGATCAGCAATTATCGCAACTGGAGCAAGAGGGGCAACAAATAGTAAATAATATTAGATCCCAATCGGTTAATCCCCTAGATCCAAGAGTTCAAGAACAGGTTAGTCAGGTGCAACAACAAGTCGCAGCAAAACGAAATGAAATTGAAGAACAAAAAAGAAATCTTCTTCAACAACAGAGTCAAGTTCGCGAATTAAAAATGGACGAAATTGTTGATCAAGGGCAAATGGATAGTTTCTGTGATGTCACTGTGGGAGACAATCTAATTGAAAAAATGCAAGTATCGATTACGGTTAAGGATGGAGTTATTCAATCTATAGATAATAATTAAAGAGAAGATTTAGTATTTTTGATAAATATAAGTAAATCTTAATTTCGAAAAGTTTTAAATTCTAATCGATCTAAATTATTACTTTCTTAAGTTTTAAGAGTTCCCACTGTGAACATGATTTCGTATAATTAAAACAAGAGTTTAAAGGGTTCTTAACCATAAAAACTTTAGGAAGTTTGGTAGAAATCCCTTGAAACTTATGCAATAACAATTTTCTTATGTCTCACGAAATATTGAGACCTTAGTAAAACTAAACGTTCTTGGTCTGTAGACATCATTTAGACACTAAAGACTAATAATTATAGTTCCAGTTATTCTCTATAGTCTTGCCTTCTTCAATAGACAGATAAGTAGACATTTGCTTATGAGTGAATACGAGTAATCAACAATAACCCTATGCTTATGTTTTGTTAGGAATCAGATGTAGAAATTAAGCATACTTAATTGAACAATTAATTCCATCATGATCACTATTATTTTCAGTTGAAATTCTCCTTACGCTTTCTGCCTTTAAGTCATTTGAAATAACTATGTGAATAAGACCAAGATTTGTAGTCAATAAATTAAATCCATCGATCATATTTTGTAAAGAAGAAAATACTATTTCCGGTTGATTCTTTTTCGGAATATTCTGATTAAAATCTCCAAGAATAATAGTTTTCTCATTTGAAAAACTTAAATTTTGAATAAAAGAGAGATGATCCTCCCATGGTTTACGATCTTTTCTCCCTGTGCTTACGTGGGCAAATCTCCATGGAATGCAAAGACCAACAATTTTGATTCCTTTTGTTAAACCTGATATAAATCTCCCTGTTGGGATTTCCTTTGAACCTATTTGATTAACGTCAGTCCATTTATCTTTTGACCAAAGGATTACCTTCCTACGTCCATTTTTGGTTTTATAACCATAATCCTCATGAGAAGAAATAATATATCCATCTTTTGGGAGCAAATTCTCGTATCCTTCTGTAAGACAGATAATATCAGAATCAAATTGATCAATAAAAAATTTACCTCTCTTGGATGTAGGAGTTGCCCAATCTGAATTCCAACAAGATATTTTTAATGATGAATCCAACTTGTAAAGTTCCTATTTAATCAAAGGAATAAGTTTCGTTATAGATATCTTGTAAATTTTTTCCATTGTAATACCAATAAGGAGCACCATGCATTGGACCAGTTCTATCCAATAATTTGTTCGTAAGGTTTGAGAGGAACCAAGATTCTCCTCCATAAGAAACTTGTCTAGCATTCAAAATTGTACAGACTTCCTCATTCCTTCCAAACTTTAAAATATCTCCTTCTTTTAGACCCATTTCGAAGAAGTTTTGATTTGGACGCCTTTTTTTCTTGAATTTTTCCGCCGATGCAGTTGCTTCAAGATCGATTTTTTTTGCTTCGTCTTGAACACTTGGTGTAACATCTTCAATTGCCATTAGTGATAAAACAGCAATTGCCTGTTCTGGGTTGATATTAAAAAACTCTCTTTTTGGGTTAACTCTGCTTGGTTCAAATGCTGTATGAAATGCTTTTTCTGTTTTATCTACATCTTTCACTTTCGCTGCATATTCACATTCAAAAGGTAACGGCACACCAGTTGAATATAAGTCAGCAAGTCTAAGTTCTACATCTCTTGTCGTCTTACCAATCTTTACCATGTTAGGCATTGCTGGATTAGTTAAAACGTAAACACTTCCTTCCATAAATGTAAAATCAGAATTTTCTAAATTAATTCAATAATCTTTCAATTAATCTTATATCCCCTGTCAATAAACAATAATTAGTAATTAATACTTTATCTAAATTCCCTCTAACCCGCCTGTAAATCTATACCCTATTTATTACTTTCTTAATCTTCTTGTATTCCCCTAAGTTACATACCTTTGTATAATTAAATTATCAAGTGAATGGGTGTTCAAACGTCAAGAAGTGTAGACACTTCCGTAGACACCACGTCCAAAACCCTTGCAAACACTAACCTGCTATGTCTCACGAAATATTCATGCCTGCCTTGAGTTCTACTATGACAGAGGGCAAGATTGTGGAATGGTTGAAAAATCCAGGAGATAAAGTTGAAAGAGGTGAATCTGTCTTGGTTGTTGAATCTGACAAGGCAGATATGGATGTTGAATCTTTTCAAGATGGATATCTTGCAGCTGTTTTAATGCCCGCTGGCAGCACTGCACCAGTGGGAGAGACTATCGGTCTTATTGTAGAAAATGAGGATGAGATAGCTTCTGTTCAAGAACAAAATAAAGGAAAACAACCCGAAGTTTCTAGTTCGGATCAACTTGAATTGGTAAGCAATAAAACGGAAGAAAAACCTGAAGTTCAAAGTGAAATTGTTGAAAAAAAAGAAAAAGAAGTTGTATTAATGAGTGAAAAGGCAGCCCCATCTTTCAGTAGCGATCAAATAAATGCTGCTACGAGTAATGTTTCTTCGAGGGTGATTGCATCTCCAAGAGCTAAAAAACTTGCCTCTCAAATGGGTGTTGATTTAGCAAAGGTTCATGGATCCGGACCTCACGGAAGGATTCAAGCCGATGATATTTTAAAAGCTAATGGCCAACCAGTCTCTATACCATGGATAGGTGAAGGTGGTTCTCCTGCAAGTGTACCTGGTGCAAATTTGGGAGTTGAAAGTAAACCAGAAACTTCAGGAAATAGTTTTGGTAATCCCGGAGAAACAGTTCAATTTAATACTCTTCAAAAAGCGGTAAATAAAAATATGGAATCTAGTTTAGATGTGCCATGTTTTAGGGTGGGTTATTCCATTAACACAGATAAATTAGATAATTTCTACAAAAAAGTAAAACAGAACGGAGTTACTATGACTGCTTTACTAGTAAAGGCAGTTGCAAAGACACTAAAGAAACATCCTCAAGTTAACTCAAGTTTTTCAGAAAATGGAATTTCTTATCCAGAAAATATAAATATTGCTGTTGCTGTTGCGATGGAAGATGGTGGACTAATAACTCCAGTTTTGAAAGAACCATGCAATACTGATTTATTTGAATTGTCTAGGGAATGGAAAGATCTCGTAAAAAGATCAAGATCAAAACAATTAGAACCTGATGAATACTCAACAGGAACTTTCACTTTATCTAACCTTGGAATGTTTGGCGTTGATAGATTTGACGCAATTCTTCCTCCAGGTACCGGTGCTATTTTAGCCATAGCATCATCGAAACCAACCGTTGTTGCTAATAGTGATGGTTCAATATCTGTTAAAAAAATAATGCAAGTAAATCTAACAGCTGATCATAGAGTGATCTACGGAGCTGATGGAGCTTCATTCTTAAAAGACTTGGCTTCCCTAATTGAAGATGAGCCAGAGACTCTTGTCTCCTAAATTTAATTGATTTCTCAAATTAATAATGAAGAAAGAGATTATAAGCTTGAAGCTTATGATTATTTACTTGATCCTTCATTAATTGCTAGTAAACCTTCTGCAATTAGGCATGAATCAAGATTGATGATAGTTAGAAATAGTTTTTTAGAAGAAGACTGTTTAACTAATAAATTTACCAAGAATCTTTTAGATGAATTTAGAGAAGGGGATCTTGTAATTGTAAATAATACTAAAGTTATGAAAGCTAGGTTAAAGGTTGAATTAGAAAATAAGACATTAGTAGAATTATTAGTTTTAGAAAGATCCCATGAATGTGTTTGGTTATGTTTGGCAAAGCCAGCAAAAAAGTTAAAAATAAATAGAAAATTAAAATTAAAATCTCCATTAGCACAAGATATTAATTTGATTGTTGATGGAGTTGATGAAGAAACTGGAGGGAGATTTATTAAATTTCCGGAAAATATAACTTGTCTCAATTCAATGAATGAACTTCTTGATAAATACGGGGAAATCCCTCTTCCTCCTTATATAAAAAATTCCGAAGAAGAATCTTTTCATGAGAAAAGTTATCAAACTGAGTATGCAACAAATCCAGGGGCAGTTGCTGCACCAACAGCTGGTTTACACTTAAGCAAAAGTCTTATTTCCAATCTAAAAAAAAAAGGCGTAATAATCTTACCGATAACTTTGCACGTGGGTTATGGAACATTCAAACCAATTGATCAAGAAGATTTAAGTAACTTAAAACTTCACAAAGAATGGGTAAGTGTTAATAAGGAAGTAGTGGAGGAAATAAAAAGAATAAAGAAAACAGATAGAAAAATAATTGCTATTGGTACAACTAGCGTAAGAGCTCTTGAAAGTTGTTATTCTCACGAAATTAATGACTTTATTCCCATAGCTAAATACGTAGATTTAGTAATTAAGCCAGGTTATAAATTTAAGGTGGTTGATGGATTATTAACTAATTTTCATCTCCCTAAAAGTTCATTATTACTTTTAGTAAGTGCAATGATTGGTAGAGAAAGATTATTAGATCTATATAAAAAAGCCATAAAAGAAAAATTTAGATTCTTCTCTTATGGCGATGCGATGTATATTTCACCAGATTCATTACTGGAGAAAAAATTGATTTAGGCTTTGACTGGTTCTTGAATGATTCCGCTTGGAACTTCAGTAAACATAATTGATGATAAATACCTCTCTGCTAAATCAGGTAGAACAACTACAATTGTCTTTCCAGCATATTCATCTTGTTCAGCTAATCTAACCGCAGCTGCAGCAGCGGCTCCACAAGATATTCCTACTAATAGACCTTCCTCTTTGGCTAATCTAAGAGCCATCTCTATTGATTCGTCATTTGTTACTTGTTCAACCTTGTCAACAATTGATAAGTCAAGGTTCTTAGGAATAAATCCTGCTCCAATTCCTTGGATTTTATGTGGTCCGGATTTAACCTCTTCTCCATTCATTGTCTGTGTAATAACAGGACTATGTGATGGTTCAACAGCTACAGAAGTGATATTCTTGCCCTTCTCTTGCTTAATGTATCTTGAAACTCCTGTAATTGTGCCGCCAGTTCCAACCCCTGCTACTAGGACATCAATTTCGCCATCACAATCATCCCAGATTTCTGGTCCAGTAGTTTTGAAATGAATTTCAGGGTTCGCTGGGTTATCAAATTGACCTGGCATGAAATATTGAGAAGGATTACTTTCTGCAATTTCTTTAGCCTTAGCTATTGCTCCAGGCATACCTTTAGATGCCTCTGTTAAAACAATTTCAGCACCCAACACTGCCATAACCCTTCTTCGTTCAATTGACATGGATTCTGGCATTGTAAGGATCAGTTTATAACCTCTTGCTGAAGCAGTAAAAGCTAAAGCAATTCCTGTATTTCCAGAAGTTGGCTCAACAATAGTTTTGTCTTTTGTAAGTTTCCCACTTTTCTCTGCATCCCAAATCATGTTTGCGCCAATCCTACATTTGACACTATAAGCGGGGTTTCTACCTTCAATTTTTGCAAGTACTGTAGCTTTCGCGTTTTTAGTAACTGATTTTAATTTTACTAATGGAGTGTTTCCAATAGCAAAACTGTTGTCCTCATAAATTTTTGCCATTTATATATTGAGAAAATATATATTAATACTAACTATTATTCAGAAAAAGAGTATATAAGTTTCTATACGGTAAATACTAGGAATTTAGAAATTATTTAGTGCTTCAGAAAAGCTTTTCCATAATTGATCTTGGTCTTCTAATCCAACTGATACTCTAATAAGGTGCGAGGGTATACCAAAACTTTCAGCCCAATCCAACTCGTCATAATGAGCTAGTAAAACATAAGGACAAACTAGAGTAAATTTTGTACCTAAACTAGGTCCTTTAGATACTTGTAGAGAATCATAAAATTTCTTGGCTTTTTTCAATCCTCCATTTAATTCAAATGATAATAAGCAGCCGTATCCTCCATCAGAAGTAAGTAAAGAATTAAAATTTGGACAATTTTCAGGATGGAAAATATTCTTAATCTCACTATGAGTCTCTAATCTTTTTTTTAATTCTAAACATGCTTTATTTTGTTCAAAAACTCGTTGTTTTACATCTCTACTAACTTTCTCTAGATAAACTGTATCTCCATCAGAAAGTGTTGGAAGATTAATCTCTTTTAATGCATTTCTAAATTGATCAATCCATTTGCTTTTTGGATTTAGTATTAATGATCCGGCAAGAATATCACCACTACCTGAAAAAATTTTTGTAAGTGAGGTAAAAACTATATCTGCATGTTCTAGAGAATTTATATTTAAATTTGAACCAATTGTATCGTCAACAATTAAGGGAATATTAAACTTTTTTGCTATTTTTGAAATTTTTTTAATGTTTACACATTTGAGCATTGGATTACTCGGTAGTTCAATAATTAATGCTGATGGATTTATGATTTTGATTTCTAATTCAATATCTGCGCAATTTTCTTCTGTAATTAACTTGGCTCCATGAAAGATATTCATTGGTAATTTAAGTACATCTACATATGGAAAACCAATTTGGAGTGTTGGTTTGGCTGGAAATAATTTATATATGATTTCTAATGATGTATGCAATGCAGACATTCCAGATGAAGTTAAGTGAATATCATTAGAGTTAATTTTTGTAGATTTAGAAATTCTATTTTTTATTTTTTGAGAACATTCATTCACGTAAGATTTTGGAGGGCAATCTTCAAGACCTAGTTCTATAGCAGCAGCTCTTGAAGAGAGACCAAGACCAGTATGTTGCCAAAAATATTTTGCATAAATACTTCCTTCTTTTTCAGTAATTAAGAAAGCTAAATTATCTCTTTTTTCTATTAATGAGAATTGTTCAGAAGTATTTCTATCAATGTATTTTTTAGCTTTAAAAGCTATTCTTTCATTCGGATATGGCCAGATACTTTTATTGTTGTAGTAATTTTGTTTTTTTACTTTTTCGCATAATCTTTTCACTATGGGGTTTAGCCCGAATCGTGGGTAAATGGACTTCAATAAATTCATACATTCTTGATCTTTTTCCTCGTAATTTATTACATCATTCCAAGTTGGTAATGCTACAGAAACAGCATGAATACTATCAGGTATTGCATATCCCAACTCTAAATTTTTCCATATAGGTTTTTTAAGTAAATCTCTCAATTTTCAGAATTTATTTAAAGCAAATAAAATGTCCGAGATTAAATCGTTTGTATCTTCACATCCAATTGATAATCTGACAAGAGCATCATCTATCCCTAGTAAATTTTTTGTTTTGTCATCAACAGAAGCATGAGTCATCGTTGCAGGGTGACAAATTAAACTTTCAACTCCTCCAAGGCTTTCTGCTAGAGAGAAATATTTGAGAGATTTGCAAAATTTAAAAGTATCTTCTTTATTTAAATTTAATTTTAGGGTGATCATTGAACCTCCAGATTTCATTTGCGATTTTGCTAAGTTAAATTGCGAATGTTCTTGATTAAAAGGGTAAATTACTTTACTAATAATTTTATGATTACCTAATTCTTCAGAAATAAATTCTGCACTTTGAGTTTGTTGTTCGATTCTTAAAGGAAGAGTTTTTACTCCTCTCGTAATGAGCCAACTATCAAAAGGAGATGGTTGAAGCCCGAGAGCTTTTTGAGAGAAAAGCATCTTACTATTCCATTCCTCATTATTTGTAAGTACTGCTCCTCCAAGTGCATCACTATGTCCATTAATGAATTTTGTGGTACTTACAAGCGATAGTGTTGCACCAAGGTCCAATGGTTTTTGAATAAGTGCAGTAGAGAATGTATTGTCTACAACCACTGGTATTTCGAGTCTATTCGCTTCATCACAAATCGCCTTAATATCGAGTACCTTCAAAAGTGGATTAGTTGGACTTTCTAGCCATATCAAGGTTGGCTCGAAGGTTGAAATCTTTTTGACATTATTTTCGTTTGTAAAATCTGTGTATAAAACTTCTAGTCCAAATTTCTTGAAAACTTTTTCGAACATCCTCACTGTACAACCATAGAGATTTGACTCGCAGAGTATCTTGTCACCTGATTTCAGTGTTGATGAAATTGCAGTTACCGCGCTAATTCCAGATCCAAAAACTGTACAGTATTTAGAATCTTCTATTGATTTAAGGATGTTTTCTAGAATTCTAAAGTTGGGATTGCCTGATCTGGTGTAGTCGAAATTATCTTTATTTCCATGTTTGAAAGTAGATGTAGAAAAAATAGGAGGCATAACGCATCCAGTTTCTTCAGCAAATGTTTCACCATGGTGAATAGATAAGGTCTTAAAACCTGGCTTTTTTAAATTATTTTCCTTATTTCCCATTATTTTTTAAAAATAAGAATTAAATTAAATCTCTCATTTTTTAAAAGAGAGATTTAATAATCCAAAGAAAAGTAGTATTAAACTTTTCTTGAATAATATTCAACAACTAGTAGTTCGTTTATTTCAAGAGCCACCCACTCTCTGTCGCATTTCCCATTTATTTTTCCCGTTAATTTTGGCTTGTCTAAATCAAGATGAGGTGGGACATTTGCTAAGCCAGGGAATTCTATATTACCTTCTACAAGTTTTTTGCTTGCTTTGTTTTCTTTAATTCCGATTACATCGCCTGATTTGCATTGATAACCAGCAATATCAAGAACCTTTCCATTAACGGTTACATGGCCATGATTTACTAATTGTCTTGAGCCTGGAATGGTGCCTCCAAAACCCAATCTAAAACAAACATTATCAAGTCTGTTTTCTAAAAGTCTTAGTAGGTTAGTACCTGTAGATCCTTCTTGAGCTCTAGCTTTTTTCACATAACGTACTAGTTGTTTTTCAGAAACTCCATAATTAAACCTAAGTTTCTGCTTTTCTTCTAGACGAATTGCATATTCTGATCGCTTGCGACGGGCTTGGCCGTGCTGACCTGGAGGATTAGACTTCTTTGAAGCTTTCCTGGTGAGACCTGGTAGTTCTCCCAAGCGACGCGTAACCCTTAATCTGGGGCCGCGGTATCTTGACATAATTTTAAATTAAATAGAAAATTGCAATAAATTGGATAATTGATTAAATTCAATTAAACTAATTACTACTGGAAATATTATTTTACATCATTAAAGTGTTCAAAACTATTAATAAATCAATTACTTCTATACTTCTTTTTATGATTTCGTTTTATCAAAAGTGGTTTTCTCCTTTTTTTGGTCCAAGATGCAGATTTATTCCAAGTTGCAGCTCTTATGGATACGAGGCAATTACTAGACATGGTCCTTGGAAGGGAGGGTGGTTAACTTTAAAAAGATTAAGCAGATGTCATCCTTTAACTCCCTGTGGATGTGACCCTGTGCCTGACTAAATGAATGAAAATATTTATTTTTGTTAGGCAGGGATGTTGCCTTTGTGATTCATTAAAAAACAAACTGGCAAAAATAAATCTTAATGAGTTATTCCCTAATCTAGAGGAGCTTAAAGAAATTGATATTGATAGGGTCGATTTATATAAAGATAAATATAAAAAATATGATTATGAAGTACCTGTTATTGCTGTTGAAAAAATTTGGTCCGAGGAGATCATAGAATTGCCTCGCATTTCTCCAAGATTAAAAGATGATCAATTAAAGAATTGGTTTCAAAAAAATATTAGTACCATTCTGGAGAAATAATTTTTTTATATGAGATCTATAAAATTACATAAACTTTTAGATTTGGTAGGAATTATTCCTTCATCAAATCTTATCGATCAAGATATCAATAATATTTCTTTTAACTCTAAAGAAGTACAAAAAGGAACTTTATTTTTAGGAATGCCTGGTTTAAATGTTGATGGAGGAAAATTTTGTATTGAGGCAATTGAAAATGGCGCAGAGGCTGCCATTATTGGCCCCGTTGCAAAACAGAAAATTGGATCTTTTGATCGAAAAAGGATTTTGGTTTTAGAGGATAATTTAGATTATATTTTTGGTCAAATAGTCGCTGAGTTTTGGAATAGGCCTTCAAGAAAACTTAAACTTATTGGTGTTACTGGTACAAATGGAAAAACGACAATTACTTTCTTATTGGAATACCTTTTAAAAAAATTAGGGAAAAAGACTGCATTATTTGGGACCTTGTTTAATAGATGGCCTGGCTTCTCAGAAGTTGCTTCTCATACAACTGATTTCGCTGATAAACTTCAAAAGAAATTAAATGCTGCTGTTGAGGCAGAATCTGAATTCGCGATATTAGAAGTAAGTTCTCATTCTATTGCTCAAAAGAGGATATCAGGATGCGAATTTGAGGCGGCTATTTTTACTAATTTAACTCAAGATCATCTTGATTATCACTCAGATATGGAATCTTATTTTCAAACAAAAAGAAAATTGTTTTTACCACCTTATTTAATAGAAAAGGATGGAATTTCTGTATTAAATCATGATGACCCTTGGATATCTAAATTATCATCTGATCTTGAAAAAAGATCTTCATTAGTGTCTACAAAGATTACTGAAAGTGAATTTAAAAATCATGATTTTTTTTTCGTAACAGATAAAAAATTTACTGAAAATGGCTCAACCTGCATTTTTCATACACCCAAGGAAAAAATTCAACTTTTTGTTCCACTCGTTGGAGAATTTAATTTAATGAATGCGATTCAAGCAAT
Organism: Prochlorococcus sp. AG-424-A03; assembly: GCA_003213375.1. Taxonomy (GTDB): domain Bacteria; phylum Cyanobacteriota; class Cyanobacteriia; order PCC-6307; family Cyanobiaceae; genus Prochlorococcus_A. Next base: position 27,171 of record QCNA01000014.1, read on the forward strand.
AACAATTTTGTATAAACTTAATTTTTCTTTAAAAGATCTATCAAAGTTAATACGATCTTTCCCTGGCGCTCCTGGGCGAATGGAGAAAATAGAAATTGATAATGATGACGTTTCAAGATCACTCCCAACAGTAATTGTTGATTATGCCCACACTCCTGATGGATTAAAAAAAGTTTTGCAATCAATTAAAAAACTTTGTAAGGGAAAACTCATTACTGTTTTTGGCTGTGGAGGAGATCGAGATCTTGGTAAAAGGCCTTTAATGGGATCAATAGCTGAAGAGTTTTCTGATCAACTTTTTATAACTTCAGATAATCCAAGATCAGAAGAACCCCAAAAGATAGTAAATGATATTTTGATGGGTATAAAAAAAAGAGAAAAAATAACAATTGAGATTGATAGATTTAAAGCAATAAATGAATCTATTAAATTTGCCAATAAAGAAGATATTGTTTTAATTGCAGGAAAAGGACATGAAGACTACCAAATTCTCAATGATAAAGTTATTAATTTTGATGATAGAAAAATAGCTTATAAATTATTAAAAGAAAAAAGAAAATCTCAATAAAATTTCCTAATCAATTAAGAAAGATCTTTACGCAAATCACAGGAAAAGTTTCTTAGAATTGATTGAGTTATTTTTAATAAAATGAAAGGCTTAGCCTTAGTTGTAGGCGCAGGTGGAATTGGAACCCAAATAGCTAAAGATCTGAGTGAAAGTGAAAAAGATTTAGAAGTTGTTTTGTGCGGAAGAAAAAGTGAATTTAATTCTTTTTGGGAATTAGATATAGAGGATTCTCAATCCCTTTTACAGTTGAAAAATAAAATATCAAATCAGCCTTCAAAATTAAGGCTAGTTGTTAATGCTACAGGTAGACTTCATAGTGATTCTCTTCAACCAGAAAAAAGATTACAACATCTTGATAAAAAAAATATGATGGAAATTTTTTCAATAAACGCCTTTTCTCCTATTTTATTAGCTAAAGCGATTGAAGAATTTATACCAAAAGATTTGGATTTTAATTTTGCAAGTATAAGTGCAAGAGTTGGTAGCATTGGAGATAATCAAACTGGAGGTTGGTATTCATATAGAGCTGCAAAATCTGCGCAAAATCAGTTTTTTAAATCTCTAAGTATTGAATGGGCTAGACGTTTTCCAAAGGCTACTATCACATTGCTTCATCCAGGAACAGTGGATACTGATTTATCTAGACCTTTTCATAAATTTGTGCCAGAACATAAATTATTTAGTAAAGAAAAATCCTCCCAATTTTTGATCAATATTATTAAAAATCAATCCCCCGAATCTACTGGAAAATTTATTGCTTGGGATAGCTCAGAAATACCCTGGTAATTTTTTAATTTCTTCAGAAAGTAAATTAATCTCAGCTTCTGTAGTCATTTGATGTACGCATGCTCTAAACCATTTTGGATCTTCTAAAACTCTAATCCAAATTTTCTTTTCTCCAAGTTTATTTACAAATTTATCCTTATCTTTAATATTTTCGATATTAAAACTAACTATCCCATTTAAGTACTTTTTTTCTAAAACTAATTCAACACCCTTTAATTGATTTAATTCATCCCAAAGTTTCTCACTTAATCTTTTGATATTTTCGCTTTTTTCTTTTTCATGGCAGTCTTTATCCAAAAGATCTATAGAATTACGAAGCCCTGCAAGTAAAGGGATGCAAGATGTAGCTACTTCAAACTTCCTTGCATCATTATGAAAAAGATTATCTGAAGGCTCATAAATGCCTTGTTCTTTTTTTAATGATTTCCAACCAATTATTGTTGGATCTGTTTCATGAATAAATCTATCTGAGACATAAATGGCTCCAAGTCCTTCTGGTCCACATGCCCATTTATGAGAAGTTATTGAATATAAATCAGAATAAAAAACTTCTTTTTCAATATTTATGTGCCCAAAGGTTTGAGCACCATCAACAAGTAAATAAGAATCTGCTCGATTATTTTTTAATTCGATAGAAATTTGTTTTAAAGGAATTTTATATCCAAAGTTCCATAAGATATGAGAAATAATTAGTATCTTAGTCTTACTATTTAGATTTTTCAAAATCTCTAAAATTATATTTTCGTCGTTTAGATTTTTAAATTTTTGGATCGGCAAAATTTTGAATATTAATTTATTTCTTCTGCAAAATTCTCGACTTGCAGCCACTACTCCAGGATGTTCACAGTCACTTATTAACAGCTCTTCTCCCTCTTCTACTTTTATTCCCCAAAAGGGCAAAATCATACCGGAAGAGATATTCTCGGTTAAAGCTACATTCTTTGAATTTACTCCTAATTTTTGTGCAATGAGCCTTTTTGTGGTCAAAATTTCTTTGTAAATAAAAGGCCACATATTGTTAGTAAATGGTCCTAAATCTTGGATAATTTCCCACGTTTTAACTATGGCTTCTAAAGAAGATTTTGGTAATGGTCCTTGACCTCCATAGTTGAAATAATACTTATTTTTTAATGCTGGTATTTGATCTCTTAGATTATTTCTCATGAAAATTTAAGTTATATTTTTAAACTCTTGAATTTTTTAAATATTGCCTACTAAAGTTACTGTTCTAAATTCTATATCCTCAATTACTTTCCAAGGTTCAGCACTCCTTTCTGCAAATTCTAAATTTTTAAATCCTAGTTCTTTAAAGTCACTTATAAAGTCTGGTTCATACCATGCTCCACTAATACACCCTGTCCATAGATCATGATCATTTTGCAATCTTAAAGGAACTTTTTTGTTAGAGACAATATCGCTAATTGCAATTCTTCCATTATCGTTTAAAACTCTTTTTATATTTCTTAGGAGGTTATTTCTAGATTCTGGACTTACCAAGTTTAAAACGCAATTACTTAAAATAATATCAACTGATTTGTCGGCGATTAATGGACTTAAATCTTTATCTAATTCATCAAGTTTTTCAATTGAACCTTCTAGAAATTCTGTATTGTTGAAACCTATGTTTTTTGTAACTTCTTTAGAGGCTGATCTAGATAAAGAAAGCATATCAGGATTCTGATCAACTCCAATAACTTTCCCTTCTTTCCCAACAATTTGGGCACAAATAAAAGCATTTTTGCCGCTACCACTTCCAAGATCTAAGACTATATCATTTTTTTGAACATATTTAGTTGGATCCCCACATCCATAGTCTCTTTCTATAACCTCTTGAGGAATTGCTTCAAGTAAAACGGGATTAAACCCAACTGGTGTACAAAGACAACTTTCTTTTTCTAGTGCGGCTGAACCATATCTTTCTTGAATCGCATCTTTATGATCGAATTGATTAGATGCTTTATTAGATGTGGTTGTATTACAGCAACTTTCAGACATATTTTTTAAAGGACTCACGATAAATATAGCCCAAAAAAAAAGCCCCTGAAAAGGGGCTTTTAATTTGTTTAATTAAATTATTTAGTGTAATTAACACCTCTATAATTTAATTCTGCTTTTTCATTACTTGAAGAATCGTCATCCATTCTATTGGTGTATACGTTTCTTCTGTAGGTAAGTTCAACAAGTTGCTTTTTAGCAGCTTCTTTGTTTTGAACGTAGTTTTTACCTCTGTAAGTTAAAGTAGTCATGTTTCGATGTGACAACACGGCCATCCCCCGTTCCATGGTATGACTCGAACTGCGCCCTCAAATGAGGGTGAACGAAAAAGTAGCGATTGCTACCAAATCATTATAAGCGTATTTTTAGCTGCATGTCTAACTTTTACAAATAGAAATGAAGATTTAATGTTTCTTTAATTATTATCTTAGGTAAATTTTTTTATAAATAGTCTCTAAAAAGGTTTATGTTTATATTTGGTTTAATCTTCATGTAACTATTTATTTATGACAGGTTTTTTATATTTCTTGGGAAATACTTTAAGGTGGCCAGTGTTAAAGCCAAAAGAATTTTTTTCACTACATGCTTATTTTTCAATTATTTATTTGATAACTTTTACTTTGAGTAAATATGATGTTAGCCAATCAAATTTAGTTTTTACTTTAGGAATTCTTGCACCTCTTTTAATCGCTATTGGTCAAGGACTTCCAATTGATTGCCTTGATATGGAATCATCTTTGTTGAAGGAATTAAAAACTAAATAATTTATATTTCAGTTAAAAATTTTTATAAAACCTGGACAACTTCGCTTATTTCAGGAATCATTTCTTTTAACTTTCTTTCAATACCCATTTTGAGAGTCATAGTGCTACTTGGGCAACTACCACATGCTCCTTGAAGTCTGACTTTGACAATTGGACCATCTATTTCTGCAATCTCTACATTACCTCCATCAGAAATTAAAAAAGGTCTTAGCTCATCAAGGACTTTTTCTACATTTTCGTTTGTCAGCGAGAGTGTTTCAGTACTCATAATTTTGGATTAACTTTATAATAAGCCTAGAAAGAAATTTGATTAATTGCAAAAAAGATAATTTTCTGTTGTGACTTCATCTAAAAATCCCACTAATGACAATAGCTACTTTGATGCAGTCTTAGTAGGAGCAGGGATAATGAGTAGTACTTTAGCCCTCCTAATTTCAGAAGTTTTACCAGATATCAAATTTCTTATTATAGAAAAATTAAATGCTCCAGGAAGTGAAAGTACAGGCGCTTTTAATAATGCAGGTACGGGACATGCGGCTAATTGTGAATTAAACTATACTCCTTTAGATGAAAAAGGAAATCTAAAAATAGATAAAGCGCTCTCAATAAATCGTTCTTTTGAAACATCCATGTCTTTATGGGCCTCATTGTATGAAGCAGGGAAAATTGATATTAAGAAGTTTCTAAAATTTATTCCTCATATTAGCTTTGTTTCTGGTCAGGATAATATTTCTTTTTTAAAAAAAAGATTTCAGAAAATGACCGAAAATCCTGAATTTATCGATATGGAATTTTCTACATCTTTTGATGAAATTTCATCATGGGCTCCTTTAATAACAAAAGATAGAAATCCATCTACTCAAATTGCTGCTACCAGAATAGGTAGAGGAACTGATATTAATTTTGAGGCTTTAACAAAAGAGTATTTGTCATTAGTTTCCTTAAACAAAAATGTTGAAATTAGATACAAAACAGAATTAGTAGATTTAAAGAAAATTGATAAAAAACAATGGGAACTAGAAATCAGTTCTGAAGGTAGAAAAACTTCAATTAGAACTGGCTACGTTTTTCTCGGTGCTGGTGGAAAAACAATTAATTATTTACAAAAATCAAAAAT
>QCNA01000015.1 GCA_003213375.1 Prochlorococcus sp. AG-424-A03
TTACTAATAAAAATATTAAAAGCCAAAAAAACATCTAAAGAATTTATTAAAAATGAAAACAAATCAATAATAATATTTTTGTTTGTAATTACTACATTGGCATATTTTTATCCAGTTATTAAACATGCGAAAAATAAATTAGATTGTGAAGCGATTGCAAAAAATTATATTATTAAAAATAAAAATATAATCGGAATCAATAATAGGGAATTAAAAATGATATCTACAAATTTTTGTTATGGTGGCGAAGAAATCTATGAAATAGAAAATTTAAAAAATTAAATTTTGAATTATTTTCTACATATGAACATCTCAATATTATGATAAAAACTTTAATTTTAATAAAATTTAAATTCTATTCCTATGACTGATATAAAACAAAAGAAAGAAAACGTAAAAATGCATTTAAAAGATTTGAGGCAAAACTTAAAGAAAATGCATTTAGAAGTTACGGAAGAATTAATATTACCGGAGCCAGATGATGTAAAAGACTTGATGAATAAAATGGATAAACTATTAAAATTAATAGAATCAAAATAAACTATAATTTAATTAACTTAGAATCGTCAAAAGTTAAAAAAATGAAAATAATAAAACAATTCCCGTTGATAATTCTAATTGCAATTTTCTTAATTTCTTGTAAGACATCAAAGAATAAAGAGTACCCTATAAATAATTTGGAAAAAAATATTGAGGAGAATCCTAATTTAGAAAAGAAGAGAATGGAAATAAAGTTTTCGTGTGGAGAAGATGGTATTTCAGAATACTTAGATGATGGATGGAATATTATAAGAGAAGATTCCCAAGAAAAAATTTGCACATGGAAATCTGTTCCTGCCACAAAAGATTGTAATATGGAAAAAGATAAAGGATGTAAAATAACACAGCCAGATAAAATAGGTGAAGAGAAAATTTATTTATTGGAAAAATAAATTTAATATATGACTCCAAAATCAGAACACTTAGTTAATTTAATTTTTAAGAAATTAAAAACCTATAAGAATAAAAAAATATTTTTAGAAAAAGATAGTTTGAATAAATTTATTCTTTGTCTTTTCAAAGAAAACTGAATGCAGGACCTATTTAACTTAACTGCTATATTTAAATAAATTTTATATTTAAAAAAATATGTATAATTTTTCTTCATTAACTGTTATCTTGGCAATTATATTCATTGCAAGTCTTTATTTTTTGTTTAAGGTTACTTCTAGCACAAAGAACTAAAAAATATTTTTAAATTCATTCTTAGATGATCGGATCATCTCTTAGTAGTAAAACAGTATGCTTATTTAAACCATCATTAATCCATTCCTTATATTCTTCTAGGACACACTTTTTATCAGAATTATCTAGTAAGTTAATCCTTTGTTTTGCATTGTCCAAGGCCAACTTAATACAGAATCTATAATCATTGGAGTTTTCTTGCATAAGTTTTTATTAAATCTTAGTGAAAATAATGTCTTAATCTGTATAGAAAAATACAATAATAAGCGTTGATTTAATAAGAGTATCAAGCAATACGGAAGAATATTTAATATATTTGGGATAATTATTTTTTTATAAACCCTATGTCATACGAAGCAGGCAGTAAAGAATGTAGACATTTAATTGAAGCTAAAGAAAGCCTTCTATCAACATTAGATGCGTTAAGTAATATAAATTCGACCGATCTAATACAAATCCAAATAAAAGAAATTTACAAAGAATTAGAACAGATGCACGATAATAGAAAAAAAATAGAATCAGCTACAAATTATCTTTAATATAATAGATTTTTCCCGAAATTTTTCAGAATTGGCTTTTTATCTTCTTTACTTTTTTTTCTGATAATAAATCAAATAAAGCATCAAGCTGTGAAAGTACTTCCTTTGCTTCATTAAGATCTGGCAACAAATCTTCTTTGATGAGCGTTTGATGCATCTCTCTAAGTTCTAACCTTATATATCTAAGGTGAGAACATACTTCCTCTCTCTTAGTTGCACTCATATTTCCTTTATATTCTTTACATTATACAATACGATCTTTTTTGACTCCCATAAAAATTTTGTTAAATTGAAAAATTTTTTCAACCCCAATAACATATCAAAATCTTTTAACGTTACGTTATAGTAATAAATCCTTCATGAAAAAGAAAAAATCAAAAAAAATCCAACCCAATTCAAATTTAAAAGATCAAAAATTAGGTCAAACAAAAAATTCTGCAAAATTAGTACTTTTTGTTTTTGGGATAGGTCCAATTATTGGCATAATAATATTTTTGTACAGTAAGGGATTTTTTAATTCACCAAATATTTAAGTCTTTAGAAATTAAAATTAATTTGAAATAATTAATTCAATAAAAAAAATTTTATAATAATTATTGAAATTTTTTTAATGAAAATATCCTAAATTCTGCCATTTTTCTAGCATTTTCAGGATTAGAAATTAAAAAAGGGTGGTCGGATAAAAGTTCAAATACCTTATCTATCTTGTATCGTATATCATCACAATCAATGTTTTCCCATTCCTCGTCAAATGACATTGCGAAGCTATCAGCATTATCATAAAGTTTATCTTTCATAATATTTGGAGTTAAATAAAGAAAATTTCAGAAATCCGACCCAATCTGAAATAGTAATTAGAAGAAGCACATAAAACTATCCTCATGACCATTTGAGAAATAACTTTGTATGTGTGTTCTTTAAAATTATACTTTAATCTCATTTTTTAAATTTATAAATAAGTACTGTTAATTAAAATCTGATTATATTTGACAGAAGTGTTACAATATTGACATATGTAAAGACTCATGGAAAATAAAGTTAAAAGAATAGGATATCTCCCTAGAAAAAGAGTACTTGAAATTATTGATGAAATATCTAAGAGCGAATCTATAAGTAGATCTAAGGTAGTTGGAATATTAGTTGAGGAAGCATTAGATGCTAGAGGAATTGCAAATTTTGGATATAGTAACATCAGTAAGTCAAATATATACAAGTCGGATAATTTTAAAGATCTCCAAAAAGAGAATGCCCAATTAAAAGATGCTGAAGACGAATTTGTTGATGATAGTGGTTACACAGTTTCATCTCACAAAACTTTAGACCGCTCAATATCTTCTGCAGATATTGAATTAGCAAATAAAATAAATATTCTTAAAGAATCAGGATTAATATGACTTATATTGAGTAATTATTTTATTTTTTAATGCATAACATTGGATCATTGTTTATTCTTAGTCAAGAAAAATATTCTTTTTACATAATTTGAATATTCAATCCTTTCTAATATTAATTCTGTAATTAAAAAATGAAAGATATTAAATGTCCTTCATGCGGCAAAACTTTCCGAATTGATCCCAGCAGCTTTGAAGAAATACTTCTTCAGATAAAAGACGAAGAATTTAACAAACAAATAAAAGAAAGACTTGTCTTGGCTGAAGAAGATAATAAAAAAGCTTTGGAAATTTTAAAACGTGAGTTAAAAATACAATTAATAGAGCAAAATCGCATTAAAGAGTCTGAGATCCAAACTCTTGAATCTAAATTAAAAATAGCTGATGAAAAGAAAACAAATGCACTCAATGATTTAAAAAATCAAGCAACAAATAAAATTAATTCATTGAATAATGAATTAGTCAAGCTGAAGGATGAAATCAAAACCCAGTCTTTAATTTCAGAATTATCTTTAAAAAACAAAGTAAGTGAAGCTGTCAATAATTTAGAAAAAGAGAACTCTTCATTAACAAATTCCATTGAAAAGATGAAACTTGAACATTCAATTAATGAAAAATTAATTGAAGAAAAGTTTAAAAGCAAAATTAGTGAAAGGGACCTGACTATTCAGGAATTAAGAGAAATGAAGTCTAGATTATCTACAAAGATGGTAGGGGAAACCTTAGAAATCCATTGCGAAACTCAATTTAATCTTAATCGTGCGTCTGCGTTTAAAAACTCATATTTCGAAAAGGATAATGATGCCTCTACTGGAAGTAAAGGGGACTATATATTTAGAGAATTTGATGAAAATAAAACAGAAGTAGTATCAATAATGTTTGAAATGAAGAATGAAAGTTTAAATGGAACTAATAAAAGAAAAAACGAAGACTTCTTAAAAGAATTAGATAAAGATAGAAGACAAAAATCTTGTGAATACGCTGTGCTCGTATCGCTTCTAGAACCAGATAGTGAACTTTATAATGCTGGAATAGTAGACGTTTCTCATAGATTTCCAAAGATGTATGTTATAAGACCGCAATTTTTCTTGCCCATTATTTCTCTGCTAAGAAATGCATCTATGGAAACCTTAAAATACAAATCGCAAATTGATTTAATGAGACGAGAGAATTACGACATAACTAATTTTGAAAGTACTCTTGAGCAATTCAAAAATGCGGTTGGTAAAAATGTTTCACTTGCCCAGGATAGATTTAATGATGCAATTTCAGAAATTGATAAATCAATAAGCCATTTACAAAAAACCAAAGAAGCTTTAATTCTTTCAAAAAAACATCTTTTATCTGCTGACAGCAAATCTCAAGATTTGACAGTAAAAAAATTAACTAGAAATAACCCAACCATGAAGAAGAAGTTTAATGATCTAAATAATTTCGAAGATGAAGTAGCCTAATTAAAAAAAGTTTTGAAATTAATAATAGTTAAAAATATATTTAATTTCTAACTTATAAATATAGTATAAATAATAAATTACATGGTAAAAAATAATGTCTATCAACACTCCTATTTTTAGTATTGCCAAAGATCTCAATGTCGAAAGTAATAGAATATTATTAGCCTGCAAGAAACTTGGAATCAACGCAAAAGGTGCGACAAAAAGATTAAATGAAGAAGAATTAAAAAAAATTAAAAGTTATTTTAAAACGGGCAAAAATGTGTCAGATGAAGTGATCAACTTAAATAAAGTTAAAACCAAAAGCAGTTCTAAAAAAAATTGTAGAAAAGGTAAAGATTAAATATTTTGCAAATAGACTTATTCGAAAATCTTAAATAAAAATAATTTTTTCTAATTACTTAAAGGAATAAGCCACAGAAGAAAAAAATAATAATTTATCATAAGTAAAAATACTTAAAATGAGCATAACCAAAATTTTAAATTCTCTGGAAAAATCCTGGGAAAGAGATGATATTCTTTTAAATATAAAGAAGGGATTAGGAACAGATGAGATAGTTAATGAATTTCTTGTAAAAAACGAAAGCAAAATTAAAGAATTAAACTCTTTATTAAGACCTGAAGATATTGATTTATTAAATCAAGTAGAAAAACTATCAACTTGTGAATCCAAATTAATAAATGAGATTAAAAATTTAAATTACTTAGAAAATAATGAACATAATGACATTCAGAATCAGAAAAAAATTGTGCCATCTAATAGATTTTTTTATAACAAAATTAGTTCATTCATGATTAATTGGAGTAACAAATTTGTAGTTATTGCTTTACTAACAATTTCAGCCATAGCTTTATCAAAACAAGCGTGGGCATAATTAGCTAAATTAACTTCATTGAAAGAGATGTAGTTTTGAGAACTAATCAAGAATATTTAATTAGATATAAAGATGGAAATCTTTATTGTGAACTTGCTGATATTTGGATTGATCCAAGCAAACCAGTAAAAAAGGCGTTAATAACTCATGCTCATTTTGATCACTTTACATTTGGCTGTGAAGAATACATTTCTACTAAGGAAACTGCGATACTTCTTAAAGAAAGAGTTGGAGATATTATCAAAATTAAGACTTTTGAATATGGAGAAGAATTTAAGATAAATGGCATTAATATCTCTTTTCACCCATCCGGTCATATTCTTGGATCTAGTCAAATAAGGTTTAATTTTGCTGAAGAAAAATGGTTAATTTCAGGTGACTTTAAGCTTCAAAAAGATGAGACTTGCAAACAATATGAAATAGTAAAAACTGATTATTTAATAAGTGAATGTACTTTTGGTTTGCCAATATTTAAGTGGGATGAATCAAATAAAATAGCAAATGATATTTCAAAATGGATAACTAATTCACCAGAAAAAACTTCTTTACTTTTCTGCTATTCACTTGGAAAAGCTCAGAGATTATTAAACGAAATTAATAACACAAATTTTAAAGGCAAAATTTATTCCCATGGCAGTATTCATAAAATGAACAATAGTTATAGGGAACTTGGAATTGATATTAAAGATACAATAAAAATCGAAAATAAAAAAAAGATAGATGAACTTAAGGGCAGTTTAATATTATTACCACCATCTTTAAGTAAGGGCACTTATCTAAAAAATTTCAAAAATATTCAAACAGCTTTCGCTAGTGGATGGATGTCTATAAGAGCTCTAAGAAAAAGATCAGGATATGACAAAGGTTTCGCAATATCTGATCATGCAGATTGGGATGGAATTCTGGAAGTAGTAAAAAAGTCCGAAGCAAAAAATGTATTTTTTCATCATGGAGATAGTGAAGCCATAAGTAAATATTTAGTTGAAAAGGAATCAATAAATGTTCTTTTCTTCGGTAAATAAATATGAGCTTAAAAAAGTTTTCAGAATTATTTGTAGATTTAGATTCAAGTAACAGTACAAATAATAAAATTGAAGTTTTAAAGAATTATTTTTTTTCTAATGATCCAATAGATAATTCATGGGCAATATATTTACTTACTGGGAAAAGTAATAAGAGATTTATTAGTGGAAGATATTTAAAAAATCTTTTTTCTCAAATATATGAATATCCTTTATGGCTAATAGATACATGCTATTTAAAAGTTGGTGATTCTGCTGAGGTAATAACGTTATTACTTAAAAATAAAAGTACTTCCAGAAAAAAGGAATTATCAAATATAAGTCTCAATGAATTACTAAGCAAAACAATACCTGATTTATCAAAACTTAATGAGGAGGAAAAAAATTTACAAATTAAAAATATTTGGGAAAGATTACCTGAAGATTACCATTTAATTTTCAACAAAATTCTTACAGGCACTTTTAGAGTAGGAGTCTCTATCGGATTAATTACAAAATCAATATCAAAACTAATTAATATTGATGAAGAAATTATTTCTCATAGATTGATGGGTAATTTCAAGCCTTCAATTTATTCATATGAATTTTTAATTAATAAGAACATCAATCTTGAAGAATTAAATTCCAAACCATTTCCATTTCTTCTAGCGAATACTATTGAAGATAAAATCTTCAAAAATTCAATAAATGATTTTCAATTTGAATGGAAATACGACGGTATAAGGCTGCAATTAATTAAAAGGTCAGGCAATATTTCGTTATGGACAAGAGGACAAGAATTAGTTAATGAATCTTTTCCAGAATTAGTAGAGAAAATGTCCCATATAAAAGATGATTTTGTTCTTGATGGGGAATTATTAGTTTGGAATTTTAAAGAACAAATTGCCTTTGATTTTTCTTTACTTCAAAAAAGAATAAATAGAAAGTCTCCTACTAGATCAATCCAAATTAAATATCCAATTATTTTTATTGCTTATGATCTTTTAGAGATTAATGGAAGAGATATAAGAGAAATTAAACTAGAAAATAGAAGAATTGAGTTAGAAAAATATTTTTCAAAATGGCAAAATAAAACTGAGAATAATATCTCTGATATTTTTAAAATATGTGATTTAATCTTTCCTAATGATTGGCCTGATGCTTTAACTTATAAAGAAAAATCTCGAGAAAATAATACTGAAGGATTAATAATTAAAAAAAAGACTTCTATATACTCCTCTGGTAGAAAAAAAGGTATTTGGTGGAAATATAAAGTTGATCCTATGCAACTGGATGCTGTTCTAATTTACGCTAAGGGCGGTAGCGGTAGAAGAGCTGGTCTTTACACAGATTACAGTTTTGCATTATGGAAAGACGAAGAATTAATTAAATTTGCAAGTGCATATTCTGGTTTAACGAATATTGAGATTAAAGAGCTAGATAAATGGATAAGGAAAAATACAATAGAAAAATTTGGTCCTGTTCGATCGTTAAAACCAGAAATGGTTTTCGAAATATCTTTTGAGAAAATACAAATTTCAAAACGTCATAAGTCTGGCATAGCAGTAAGATTTCCAAGAATAACAAAATGGAGAAAAGATAAAAAAATCAATGATGCAGATAGCCTAGGGAATGCTTATGAACTGATGAAAAAAATATCATGAAAAATATTACGCAAAATAATAAACAAAATAGTAAGCAAAATAATTTAATTTCTAAAATTAAACGGTTTTTCTACTCAAATGGATGGGAGCCATTACCCTACCAGATCGAATCTTGGGAAGCATTTTTAAATGGTGAGAATGGAATAATACAAGTTCCTACTGGATGCGGCAAAACTTATGCTGCATTAATGGGACCTTTATCACAAATAGAAGATCCCAAAAATAATAAAAGTGTGAATATATTATTAATAACGCCTTTAAAAGCTCTAACTAGAGATTTAAAAAATTCCATTCAATTAGCAGCTTTACATATTAATAAAGAAATCACTGTTGAAATTAGGAATGGGGATACAACCCCATATGAAAAGAAAAAGCAACTAGCTAAACCACCTAATATTCTTATTACCACTCCAGAGTCTTTATCTCTTTTACTTTCTAATAAAGAATCTAATAATTTGTTCAAAGAGTTGTCATCAATAATTATTGACGAATGGCATGAATTGATGGGTAGTAAAAGAGGAAACCAGTGCGAGTTATCTTTAAGTTGGCTAAGAGGTAATATAAAAAATTTACAAATTTGGGCAATGTCTGCAACTATTGGAAATATTGAAGAAGCAGCAAGAGCAATAGTTGGGATGAGCTCTATTAAACCCAAAATTATAAGTACAAACATTCAAAAAGAGATAGAAATTATAAGCGTTTTGCCAGAGGAGGAAACCACCTTTCCATGGAGTGGTCATCTTGGTATTAGAAGTCATTCTTCGCTTTTAAAAATCCTAGATAAAAATAAAAGCACCTTATTATTCACTAATACAAGAAATCAATCTGAAAGATGGTATCAATGTCTTAAATTTTTTCTCCCAGAGATGGAAGACAAAATCGCACTTCATCATGGCTCCTTAGATAAAGAAGATAGAAAAAGAGTTGAAGAAGGGGTTAAAGACGGATTAATAAAATGGGTAGTCTGTACCAGCTCATTAGATTTGGGGGTTGACTTCCAACCTGTAGATCAAATAGTTCAAATTGGTAGTGCAAAGAATTTGGCTAGACTTATTCAAAGAGCGGGAAGAAGTGCTCATAGACCAGGCGGAAAATCAAAAATAATTTTTATGCCTACTAATTCTTTGGAGTTATTAGAGATTAGTGCAATGAGAAGACTAATAAAAAGTGGTATATCTGAGGAGATTAGACTTCCTGAGTTATCTTATGATGTGCTTCTACAACATCTAATAAGTTTGGCATGCGGAAATGGCTTTGATCCGAAAATTGAGAAAGAAAGAATTAAAGATTGCTGGAGTTATAGAAACTTAAAAGATCAAGATTGGAATTGGTGTCTTGACTTTTTAGAATATGGAGGAAAATGTCTTAAAGCATACCCAAAATATAAAAAGATAGTTAAAGAAAAATCACAAAATAATAATGAAAACTTTAAATATTTTGTAAAAGATAAATCTTTAATAAGAATGCATAAATTCAATATTGGGACAATTACAAGTGACAAATTTGTGAATGTTAAATATATGAAAGGGAAATCCTTAGGTAATTTAGAGGAGAATTTTGCTTCAAAATTAAATCCTGGCGATACATTTTACTTTGCCGGTAAAATGCTTCAATTTGTAAGAATCAGAGATATGATTTTATACGTTAAAAAATCAACAAAAAAAAGTTCTCTAATTCCTGCATGGGTTGGAGGTCAAATGGCAATTTCTGATCTACTTTGTGAAAGCTTGAGAAAAGAAATAGATATATGCAATCAATTAGAAAATTTTGATTACTTAAATCCTGAACTAAATTCATTACGTACAATATTGAAGAAACAGAAGGTTCTTTCAAATATTCCAAAGAGAGATGAATTCCTTGTAGAAATATATAAAACCAAGGATTTTTCGAATCTTTTTGTTTTTACACTTGATGGCAAATTTGTAAATGAAGGGATTGCATTTCTATGGGCTTTAAGATTAGCAAAATTAAAACAATCTACATTTAGTATTACTGCTAATGATTTTGGATTCAGCTTAACTACAGCAGAAGATTATGATTTTTCCATAGTAAAAAAAGAAGCCGATTACTTTTTGGATAACAGGAAATTAGAAGAAGATCTAGAAAATGCAATTAATTTTTCAGAATTAACAAAACGTAGATTTAAAAATATTGCCCAAATAAGTGGACTTGTAAATCAAAATAATCCAACCAAAACAAAAACTTCCTCTCAACTTCAAATAAGTTCAAGTATTTTCTACGATGTCTTTACTAAATATGAAGAAGGCCATCTCTTGATAAAACAATCGCATCAAGAAGTTAAAGAATATCAATTAGAAAATAAAAGAATATCTAGATCATTAGAAAGATTAAAAAATTTAAAAATGCTACTAAACGAGATAAAAACTCCCACCCCTTTTGCTTTCCCTTTACTAGTTGAAAGACTTAAAAATACTTTAAGCAATGAACCAATAGAAAAAAGAGTAGAAAAACTTATAAAAAAATATAGTGATTAAATGAAAAAAAGTTCTTTTAAATTTTTTTGGGAAGATACATTATTAGAGATGCTTCCTTCAAGAGCGTTATTTATACCGGAAACAAAAGAGTTGTTAATATGCGATATTCATCTTGGGAAAGCTGAGTATTTTCAGCAAAATGGTATCCCCCTTACCAATAATCTAGATGAAAATAATTTCGCAAGAATAAAAAAAATAGTAAAAAAATATACTCCTGATAAATTAATAATTTTGGGAGATTTATTCCACAGCAAATATTCAATAGATAAAACTCTTCAAAAAAAAGTTGAGGATCTTCCTGAACTACTAAAAACCACAGTTGAACTAATCCTGGGAAATCACGATGTAGGTTGTGATTTTAAAAATATAAAAATTTTTGATATTAGAAAAACTAAAAATATTACTTTTAGCCATGAGCCAGTTAACTTAGAAAATAATAAAACCTTGAATATTTGTGGACATTATCATCCAAAAATCCATTTAAAAAACAATGGAGATAAATTATCTTTTAGGTGTTTTGCAATGGATAACAATAAAAATGTTTTATATCTGCCTGCATTCGGAGACTTAACCGGAGGATATCCCTGCAAAAAATCATTCAAAAAATGGGCAATTATTTCTGAGGAAGAAATTATCGAGATAAAATCTTAAAAAAAATCCTATTGAAGTAACTTAAATTTTTCATTTAGATATACCAATTTATACTTAAAAGTCTCGATTAGTTTATTTATCAACTAATTTATGTTTGTAAATCTATTTTTTTTAAAAGTAAAAGTAGATAATAAAAAATTTATACAGCTAATGACCCTTTCTTTAGCAGACAATCCACGTTATAAAAAAAATAAACACATTTTATAGAAATGAAAAAATTAATAGCCTTGATTTTATTTCCATTTCTTGTAATCCCATTTGGGGCAAAAGCAAATGATAATTTTTCCGTTGAGATAGAGGCGCTTACACTTGTAATGGAGCAATATAAGGCAGATACTGAATCAAGCGTTGAATTAGACATGGAAGATAAAAAGCCAAGTTACATGGCTCTTAAACAAGACGAATGTAATGCCACTGTTGAGGTTACAAAAACAACAGGATTAGAAGTCGTAAATACTGAATCTTTCGACGTAAATGTCTGCCTGAAAGAAATCTATAAAGTAATAAACTAAATAAGCAGTTTATAAAAATATTATAAACACAAGCAAATTAAAGAGGTCTTTTACTTAAAGAAGGTAAGACCTCGAGACCTAACAGAAAACTTTGGTACGGGTTCTGCATACCTAATTGATAACTACAATGAAATTGTAGAGGTGTAATTAAAAGTACAAAACCTAAAATTATATTTTAAATAATTACTTCTTCTTTGATAATGTTTTTGATTCTTCTCTAGACATTAAAGCTTCGATTTGAGCAAGAACTTTTTGAAGTTCATCCGTTTTTGTAAGAGATGCTTCTGCTACTTCTCTTAATTTTTCTAACTGTTCTTTAGTTTTATCCATGATAAATAAATTAGAAATTAACCACTCTTAAAAATGGTTTTAATACAGATTTTTCACTCCCACACAGATTCATATTCTCTCTTTTTTTTATAAAGTCAAATAAATTTCCCTTTATTAAGGTTTTATTAGGACTTCCAATTAATTCTTTATTTAATATTGAAACCATAAGATTACCTGAAATAGAAATACTCTTAAATTATGAAGTAAATACAGGTAAACCTATTGTTGCAGTTGTTATGAGAGCCCCTGCAAAAATCAAGAAAGGCAGAAAAGGGTAGTTTTTCAAAGATAAACTTACTAATTCGAAATAACTATATAGGTATTTATACTGTTTGTCTACCCCTAAGCTTTCTTGAGAGTAAAAATCTTTCTTTTTAAAGTGTAAATTAACCAAATTTGCCAGAAATATATTCCTGAGTGGTTTTTTCTTTTGGAGAGTTAAAAATTTTCTTTGTTGAGTCGAATTCTGCAAGATAACCAACTTTACCTCCATCGCCATCTTCGTATTCAACCGCATTAAAGAAAGCAGTCATATCACTGACTCTTAAAGCCTGCTGCATATTATGAGTGACGATTATTATTGTGTAATTCTTCTTAAGTTCATGCATCGTTTCTTCTATTTTCAAAGTAGAGATTGGATCTAAAGCTGAACATGGCTCATCCATTAGAATTATTTCAGGTTCAATTGCGATGGTTCGAGCAATACATAATCTTTGTTGTTGTCCTCCGGATAAGGAATAGCCACTATCATTTAATTTATCTTTACATTCACTCCATACAGCAGCTTTTCTGAGCGAACTTTCAACCAGCTCGTCCATATTCCCAGTAAAGCCATTAATTCTTGCCCCAAATGCAATATTTTCGTAGATGGATTTTGGGAAAGGATTTGGTTGCTGAAAAACCATCCCGATTCTTCTTCTAACTTCAACTGGATCTACTCTTTTGTCATAAATATTAGTCCCATCAAAGAGAACAGTTCCTTTAAGTGAACAATTAGGGATTAAATCGTTCATTCTATTCAAAGCCCTAAGAACGGTTGATTTTCCACAACCAGAAGGGCCAATGAGTGAAGTTATATCTCCCCTTTTAAAATTACAAAAAACATTTTTTACTGCTTCAAAAGTGCCATAACTAATAGAAACATCCTCAAGAGATAAAATATTATTTTTTTGCAATTTTTTAGTATTTTTAATCATTTCATACCCTCTTAGTTTTCTCAGTAAAAGCGGCTAATATCCTCGAAAATATATTTACTGATAGTATTGATATAACAAGAATAAAAGAAGCTGCCCAGGCTAGTTTATTTTGAGCATCATATGGTTCAAGGGCAAAATTATAAATAAGAACTGCTAAAGACCCCATCTCGTAAAACAAATCTTCAAAACCTACTATGTAGTAGTAAGAAAATAAAGCAGTAAAGATCAAAGGTGCTGTTTCACCTGCTGCTCTTGCAATCCCAAGCACAACACCAGTAGCAATAGATCTAAATGCTGAGGGTAAAGTTATTTTTAATATTGTTGTATACATACTTGCTCCTATGCCTAGAGAAGCATACCTTAATTCATTTGGAACTAACTTTAAACCTTCATCAGTAGTTTTTATAACTGTAGGCAACATCAATATTGAAAGAGCCATACCTCCAGCCAAGCCGCTATACATACTTCCAAATAAGATCTTTGTTGAAACGATTAAGGCATAAATAAATACACCTGCAATGATTGAAGGAACACCCGCTAAAACATTTACTCCGAATCGAATAAATTTTGAAAAAGGCCCACCTTTTGAATATTCAGCCAGATAAATACCTCCCCCTACACCTACAGGTATAGCGATAATTGAAGCAATAGTTGTAATTATTAGTGTCCCAATTAATGCAGGATTAATTCCTCCTGCATCTAAATCATCTCCAGGAGGATTTGGTTCTAAAGTAAATAGATCAGAATTTATCTGAGCACCTCCTTTAATAAGAATATATGTAACCACAAAAATCAAAGGAAGTATAGCAATGAATGCACAAAAAACTGATAAAGAAGTAAAAAATTTATCTCCTACATTTCTTGATAGTTTTTTCTGGTAATAAAGAGAATTCATAATTATCTAATATTTGAGACTAAATTTTTTAACTAGCCATTGAGCAAAGATATTGACAACTAAAGAAAGAATCATAAGTACAAAAGCTGCATAAAAAAGGGATGAGACCTGACTTCCATCAGCTTCACCAAACTGGTTTGCAAGCATAGAGGAGATGGTATATCCAGGCGATAATAGTGACCAACTAAATGCATTAGAATTGCCAATAATCATTGTGACAGCCATAGTCTCTCCCATAGCTCTGCCTAGAGCTAATAGAACACCTGCCATAATCCCTGATAATGCTGCAGGCAAAATTACCGAAAATATAGTTTTCCATCTACTTGCACCAATTCCATAGGCTGCATTCCTAAGCTTTTTAGGAACTTGATTAAGAGAATCTCTAGCTATCGAAGTCACAATTGGCAAAAGCATAACCACTAAAATTATTATCGCTAAAAGTGAATTCCGACCTGCAGGCTCCGAACTGAATAAAGGAATCCAACCAAAGAAATTATGTAAAAAGGCAAAAAAGTCTCTAAAGAAAGGTTCCATAACAAAAATTGCCCATAATCCCAATACAACAGATGGTATGGCTGCTAGTAATTCAACAAATGAACCAACTATTTCTCTGACAAATTTCGGAACAAAATCCTCTGTTATAAATATCGCAGTTCCAACGCCTAAAGGGATAGTAATCAATAATGAAAGAATAGAAGTAACTAATGTCCCATATATTGCAGTAAAAGCTCCATATTCATCTTTTACTGGGTTCCATTCAGAAGTAACAAGAAAATTCAAGCCATACCTAGAAAAGGATTCAAATGACTGAATAAAGACTACTAAAATAATCCCAAATAACACTACTGCTACAAGACTAGACAAAACTAGGGTTGTATTTTTAAAAATGATATCTATATTTTTTTCAATCCCGAATCTTTTACGATTCTTGAAAAGAATTAATTTCTCTTCCATTAAAAAAGTATATTTATTTAAATCTACTATTAAATATTGTAAAAGACTTTAAGAGGGGTTAAAGGTATGTGAAAGTCATGATAATTTGACATTTATTGGGAAAT
Organism: Prochlorococcus sp. AG-424-A03; assembly: GCA_003213375.1. Classification (GTDB taxonomy): domain Bacteria; phylum Cyanobacteriota; class Cyanobacteriia; order PCC-6307; family Cyanobiaceae; genus Prochlorococcus_A. Next base: position 15,286 of record QCNA01000015.1, read on the forward strand.
TTAAAAATTGAAAGAATTAAATATCAAACTATTTTGATATATCTACTTTAATAGCTCAACTGCTACAACAAGATTTCCTAATAATCCGTTCAAAATATTAAGCTGTTCTTTACTACCAAAAGCTATTAAAACCTGACCTGGTTGAAGGATGAAATTACCTCCAGGATTAGTAAACAACTTTTCATTTTCTTTAATGGCTAATATTTTTGCTCCACTTTTTTTTCCTATTCCAAGTTCAGAAAGTGATCTTTTCTCTGCAGTTTCAAAAAGACTAATATCATTACTTAATTCAAATTCTTCAATCTCACATTCACTTCCTGCAAGCAGATCAAGAAAGTCAATAGCAATAGGTCTTAAAGCCATTGATGCCATTGCTCTTCCTGCTGCAATATAAGGGCTTACAACTATACTTGCACCAGCTAATCTCAACTTACTTGCAGCTTCTTCGGTTCCAGCTCTTGCAATTACTCTTATAGAACTTCTTATTCCTTTAGCGCTTAATACGACATATAAATTAGCAGCATCATTAGGTAAGGTAACGACCAAACTTTTGCATTTTTCTAGTCCTGCCAGTTTTAACGTCTCATCAAGCGTTGCATCAGCACAAAGAACTTCTAAACCATTTTCTTCAGCAATTTTTTTTCTATCTTCATCACTCTCAACTACGATAATAGGAATATTTTGGGTTTTTATTTGATTAGATATTTCCTGACCTACCCTCCCATATCCGCACAAAATTACATGATTTTCCATTTTTCTAAGAAGTCTTTTGAAACGTAATTCGTTTACTCTTTGAAAATAGCCGGATTCGAATAATCTAACAGCTTTTTGAAAGGTAAATTGAATAAAAATCAATCCGCCTACGATTACTAAAACAGTTACGATCCTGCCTTCAGGACTTAAAGGTTGAACTTCTCCAAAACCAATAGTGGTTATTGTGATTAGAACCATCCATAAGCAATCACTCCATTCCCATCCCTCCGTTATTCGATAGCCAATTGCGCCTAAGAAAAACAGAAAGAATAAAGAATAAATAAGACCAAACCAAGGCCTTAAATAATCTTTAATAAAATAGAACTCAAATAATCTAAGCTTCATATCCCTTATTATCGTTAACTATTCAAAAATTTCAAAAAAAATTTTCTATTATGTTCCTAAAACTATTTATTTGTTTAAGTGAAATATATATTAAGCAGGATAATAATATTTATTTTTGTAGCTGTATGCATTAAACAAATGATTACTGTCTCAGGTCTTATTTAATGCTTCATTAAAAATTAATTTATGGTTTTACTTGTACTGATTCAATAAGAAAATCAGAAGCTGCTTTTAACCAATCAGCGACTGTAAGACGAAGATCAGGTTGAGAATATACAAGCGCAACAATAATTCCAACTAAGATTATCTTTACCATGGAAATTCAAATATTCTTATGAATTAAAGCACAAGTATTTACTAAAAAGAACCTTAAATTTATAAAAAATAGATTAATTAAAATTTCTTTAATTGATTAAACAAGTATTCCACCCTTCTAAGATTTACGCCTAAATCAGATTGCCCTAATCTTGCAGCAGATCTTATCTGAATGATCCCTTTAGATCTGTCTACATAACTTCTTACATCAAGCTTTAAAATTTCAAGGTCATCAGGAAATCTAAAAATCAAGCTTTTACAAACACCTCTCCAGTAATTCCTTCCACTTTCTATGACTTCTGTACGAGGTAACCCTTCTGCTAGAGAAACAAGTTGAATGAACTTTTGATCAACATTTATTAGTTTCTTTTCTACTAAGACACTATTTAATGGATTAGTTATTGGAGCAAGACCTTGGATGGAAGAAACCATATTTTTTTAGAACGATGTAGATGTTATAACCGATTTCATATATAAAGTGAGAGGAGAAAAGTAAAGAATTTTCCCATAATTTTGATCTCTTTATAAAAATTCCTTATTTTTAATCAAAATTCTAAAATTTGAGATTTTTAATTATTTTTTTCGATAGAGATGGTTGCCTATCTTTTTTACTAGTAAGTTTCCTAACCCATAAAAAAACTCCTACGAACAAAAATATTTCAACAATAATTCCAAATTTTATAAAACTCATTTTTTATCCTTTTTTTTCTTGTAGGTACCCTCAATGTATGGCACAAGAATATTTAATAACCACTTTTTAAATGAATTTAACAGTTTCATAGTCTATTTACTTGCTTTTTCTCCACAAACTCCTCCCTTTAATGAGATCCTCTATATTAGGCCAAGCTGCTATTAATTCTTTAAGTGCCTTTCTGTTAGGAGTATAGAAAACACATGACAATGCACTCATTACATAAAGTATGAACCATAACTTACTTTCTGAATAAGCTAATAACAAAGAGAAAAGAAAACTTCCAATAAAGAAAAAGAAAAATGACCTATTTAGTATTTCTAATGGAGTTCTTTTAAGTCTGTAAAATTTAGTCTTTTTTTTGTCTGGTAGAGGATCTTTCAGAAATTTACTTTCGTATGAATTAATTATTTCTTCTTCTAGAACTTTTTCATACTCTAAATTATCAATTGGATCACTACTAACCTTTTTATTTATCATCGGTATCTATCCAGTACAAATATGTTAACTAATTTAAGGGATTTTAAAAAGTATCAAATTTTATCTGTTAAATGGATCTATACGAAAAGATCATGGTTTTGAAAATACTTCAAGATTGTCTTATTTATAAAAGATAAATTAGTCAAAATATTCTTTTTAATTTTCCCAAATCTATCCGTCATTTAAAACAATCACTTCTATAAACTTCATAGCATTAATTAAATTCGGAGGCAATATCTAAATCTAGAGTTAAAATAGTTTAGAGATTTTAATAATAATCTATATGCAAAGGTATTTGATTTCCTACGAATTTACAGATGGAGAGGATCAAGAAGAAGGTGCAGAAATGCTAATTAATTGGTATGAGTCAGGTGGCCCCCAAAACAGACCTGAGAACTATGAGGTTCATTCTTGGATTTTTATGGTTCAAAATGGGATAGGACACTCTGTAGTGAGTGCAGATTCTCTTGAGACAATTTGGAAGCAATGGCACCCCTGGAGAAGGTTAATGGATATAAGTATTCAGCCGTGCATGGATCTTGATGAGACAGTCGGTTTATTCAAAAAACAAAAAATGAATACAAGAATAGTCTAAAAGTATTTCTAACTTCTAAATATAAATTTCTTTTTAGTAGCACCTAATACTACATACATATTTCACTGCGTTAAAAAGGATAAGATTAATTTTCCATGATGAATGATTCTTATCACATTTACTTCAAAGGAGAAATTCTTTTCAAGAATTTAAGTAAAGATGAATTTGAATTTGTTTGGGGGAAACTTTATACATCCTATATAAATGCCCTAAATAAAGAGCTGACCTACGAATTAATTAGAGAGAATAATATTAAAGAGCCTAACTTTAACCTTGAGCCATCCTATTAAATCAAGAGCTAAATCCTAGATTATGAATAAAACAAGAAAAGCTGTCTCTCTTTTATTTTGAAGTACTCATTCTCTTCTTTAGTTATATCCAAAGCAATTTTATTTGCCTCAATTTCGACATTAGAACTATAAGTTTCAAAGTTTTCCTCTCTTTTAAATAGGGCAACAATGCCAATATCTGTTATAAACCAAATAAAATGATCAGTTTCTCCAATTGGCTCCTCTTTTAAAGAGTCAATAATCAAATCACAGGTTGAGTCCATTTAATTATTATGAGAGCTATTTTAATTGCCCCCGTTGCAATACCTTACAGCCTCAGAATTGGTACCACCATCTTCAATAATTTCTGCAACACATTTATTGAAAAGTTTAGACTCTTTTTTTACTGAACAGAATCCAAAAGCGATTGCAGCTAAGGCTATTGCAGATACGAAACTAGAACCAAGTTGTATAAAACCATATGCAAACATAATGTTTTTCTTTCCAGAACATTTTTTTGAATCCTTTTTTTCTTCTGTCATTTTGAATGAATAACTTAAACTAATTTATTTGATTAATTTTAGGTTTGAGAAATATTTGCATGGAGAAAACCGAATTAAACAATTATTAATCAGCTATGACAAAATTTAAAATTTTCAAGTTTAGATTGATTTTTCTTCACTTTAATTTTCAAATTGATACATCAAGAATAAAAACTTTTTAAATTTTTTATCAACATGAGCTCCTGGAATAGATTTTTTATTTTTTTTTAAAAAGTAATGATCCCGCAGTCATAACAAGTGATTATGATACTTTTTAAACTATATTTAATTTTTTTTGATGAAGTATTAATACTTAAAAAGTTTTCCAGAAAAGCTTGTTTTGATAATGCTCCCGAAGAGTTATCCACTTTTTAAGCGTTTTTCAACAGGGTTTTCCACAATATGTTGATTAAATTTGAATTTCTATGTGCAAAATAAAATATTATCTTCTTTTAAGAAAAAACTATCCACAATTTTTTTTTGGGATCACTATGATTCCGAATGTCATTAAAAATTTTAGGCTGAAATCTTATGAATCTAAAAGAGACAAATAAGGATTTAAATCCTGAAATCAAAAAAGAGTTGGAAAAATCTAAGCTCGAAGTTCTTACTAATGAAAATGATTTTTTAGTTAAAAACCTCAAGAAGGCTGGTTAATACACCAGACTTAAAAAACTTTTAAACAATGAATCTCTAAAATTCTCCTGAGACAAAATAATATTTCTTGAATGATTATCTAAAAGTTTAAGTTTATCAAATATAAAATTTCTATTAAATATACATATTAAAACTCCTTATACCAAACATATAAAACAAATCCTAATTATATTATTCTAATCTCAGTAAGAGATCAGATTAGAAATATAAACGGGAAATTCAAAGTTCTTTAATTTATTAAAACATTCAGTTTTTCCTGTATTCGCATCTTAGATTCAATAAAAAGATGAATATTCAAGAACTTAAAGTCAACTACAAAAAGCTTTTAAACAAAGCTGACAAAGCAAACGGCCGTAAAGAAACAGTTTCTTACTTAAATCGTACGGCTAAAATTAAATCAAAAATTTATTCAAACACTAAAGTAAATTGCTTCAGATGTAATGGAGCAGGTTTTCTAAGAATTTCACTAGATGAGACTAAAACATGTCTATCTTGCTACGGTAAGGGTTTTTTAGTTAAAGAAATTCAGCAGTTTTAAACAATTTGATTATTCATGAAAGATCTCATTCAAGCTCACAAAAAATTAATTAAAACAGTAAAAGAACAAATGGGATTTTCTGATTATGGGATGTATTGGTTGGCTTTCCTAGAAGGGGGTCTAACTATATGGCTGCTGGATAGAATATTTTTCCACTGGTTAAAGTTTTAATTTTTATTCAGGTCAAAAAAATTTCTGCAGATATTAAAGAAATTAATTTATCTAAACCATTTGAAAAGTTGTAGGATGGTAAAAAAATAAAATATGCAATTACTCGGATTAATTCTTCTTCTAGCTAGTAGCTGGTATTTATGGAAATTAACATCAAACTTTCTTGATGAACCAACAAAAAAAGATCTAGCTAATAGTTTAAATAACCTCAAAAAAAAATTCTCTGAGGGAAAACAAAATTTCTCTAAAGCAAAAATAAGCGAAGCTTGGGAAAAATACAAAGAAGAAGGTGGTGCCTTATCTAATAAAGAAAAAAGCTAGTGGACTTTTTTATTATTACAAGTCTCACTAAAGATATTTCTAGAATTGATCTAATTGGTATTTTGTTTGGTCATTTAATTTTTGGTGTTGCATTGACACAGCTTTTAGATTGGACGTGGTTAAAGAACCTTATGAGTGAAGAAGATAAAACAAGGATGCTTAAAAGTTATACATGGAAAGACTTATTAGTAGATGGAGCAATTGTTACAGTAGTTCTAGGGTTAATCTTTTTGATAATTAGCATTTTTCTATAAATGAACGTAACTTACATCCTTTTAGTTTTTTTACTGATATCAATTGTGATTTTCACTCAAATAATCAATTCCTCCGATAAATCAAAATAAATGACCGAAGTAACTAGCAACTCCTCAACTGGGTGGTACCTAATCGCTTTGGTAAGCACTTTATCTTTTTTAGCCTTAATTTACTTCGGCAAAAAAAGATAGAGTAAATTTTGAAAGACTATTTAAATTCATAAAAAAAGCTCTGCAACTTCATGAGATGCAGAGCTTTTAAGTATTAAGTGACTGATTTATATAAATCTGTTAATTATAAAACCTTTTTTCTTAATCAAAGAAAAAGAGACCGATGAATGTGATGAAAATACTGAATTCACGGCCCCTTTAATAACCGCATTTTTCGGTAGATACGACAATGAATCACCTCCTTTACTAATGTTTTTTTAAAGATAACTAAAAGAATTAAACAAGGAAAGAAATATTTTAAAAATTTAAAAGTTTTTTAACAAATCTACGATTAAATCTCTCAAAAATAAAAATATAGATATTACCAAGGCAAAACTTCTCCGTTGGCATGCCAAAACGTACCCGAGTTATTTTTATTTAAAGAATCAATACGTTTTAAAAGGCCATTTGCTGATTCTTTAGGACTAATTCCATTTCTTGTAAAGCCAGTCATTCTTGTACTAACTAACCCAGGATGCAAGATAGCTACATAAATATCTTCTTTTGATAAATCTATAGAAAGTGATTTTGCAGCCATCGACAAGGCTACCTTAGACATCCTGTAACCATAAGAACTTCCAGATGAATTATCTTCAATAGAACCCATTCTACTTGTGATAAAAGCAACTTTAGAAAATCTTCTTAAAAGGTGTTTAAGTGAATGAGTCATACATATTGGGCTCAATGCATTAACTTCAAATTGACGCAAAATACTTTTTTTCTCTAATTTTTCGAAAGAATTAAATTCATAAATTCCTGCATTATGAATTAAGCAATCTAAATTAACTCCAGATAATTTTTTACACAAATTTGTTATCGATTTATTAGAAGAAATTTCTATATTCTCTTCAATTTTCACTCCTAAATCTCTAAGTTCTTTTGAAGCTTTCCTACACGTTGCAATTACATTATCTCCCCTCTTATGAATTTGCCTACATAGTTCTAATCCAATACCCCTATTTGATCCTGTAATTAGATAAGTCGACATCTCTAAACTAAAAAATAAAAAATTAATCTAAATCCAAATATAAAAGAAAACGAACTAGAAAAAGAAAAAATTTATAAAATTCCTTATTAGATTTTTTAAGGTTATGATATGTTATAAAATTTAAAAGATTTTACAAAAGAAAGCAAAGATATTTTTATCATCAAAATTTAATGTATGGAAATTTTCAATCAAGAATTTATACAAGAGATTATTAGGTTAACATGGAGAAATCCTGCTTTCATGGCTATAGCTATTGCGTTAGTTTGGCTTATCCCACAATTATTTATCAGAAAAATAATGGCAAAAAAATATGAAAGAAGAAAAATAGAAATTCAGAAAAATAAAATTCAGAAGCTTTACCCAACTAATACTCCTAAATAAGATTTTTATTTATAAGATGATCTCATGAATCAAAAAAAATACTTTTTGCATCTAAGTAAAATATGACCTACAAAATAATTAGAATTGATGGGAAAGATGACGAATTAACAGCTCAAAGTTTTGTTAAGTATTCAGATGCGTACGATTTGTTAGAGGAACTATATGGAGATTTATGTTGTTCAGATGCTGATTATGGAGACATAACCTATTACGATATTGTGGAAAATAATTTAAAAAATATTAATGGAGAATAAAAAATGGGCTCCCTCCCAAGAAGAAAATTTAGGGATAATAACGAGTGTATATGAATTCATTAAAGAAGAACTTTCAGAACTTCAAAAAAAAACTGGATGTCCCGATTCATTTATTTATGATTTTATTGGCAAGATTCAGAATGAATGGCATCCTGAATCTTGCCACTCCATAGTTAGAAATAAAAAAAGGAAAAATTAGAAAATATTAAATCTTTAACGCAAATTTAAAAAATTTCTCTAATATATTTTGAACTTAAAAATATTAAATCATGATTATTAGAATACTAGGAATCGTACTTATCCTTGGTACGATTGCATATTATGGTTTAGTTTTAACTGGGCAAAGCAACCTTTAGTTTTTTAACTTTTAAAAATTTCTCATGAAATGGCCTCCCACTTTGTGTTGGACAGCACCAAAAACTATTAATGGTAATAGGCATTTTCAAGTTAAAGCATATGGCGGGAAAAATGAAGATAGGTGGGTTGATATTTTTCCTACCAAAAATAAAAAAGATATTAAAAGAATATCATGGGAAAAACTAAAATCAGAATGGACTACTGGATGGTTAAGGCTCCCAAAAGATAAAGATTAATTGGTCTATGTAAACAAATATTATTAACCAGAAAACTGTAAAAAATAATACCTAACTCAAAAAAAATAACTTCTAAAATTTTTTAAATTGCTGTTTAATATGAAGTCAGAACCGAAGAAAAAATTACCTAATAAAAAAGTTATAAGTTCAGCAAAATTTGAGGCTAAAGAACAATTCACAAAATCTGCATTAGAAAATTTAAAAACAGAAAATGAAAGACTTGTTAATTCACTAAAAAAATCTGGGGAGATTAAAGAATCAAAAAGAAAATAGACTTACAGTATTTAAAATTTTTTATTATTATAAAAATTTATAGATTGAGAAATGATTGAAAAAATCTCTCTAGCAAATTCTCATTTACCTCAACTTATTGGGTTCGTACTTATGTCAATTGGATACACATTAGGCAACAAATTCTACCTTCCGGAAATCAAACAAAAATAATAATTTCTAGTTATTAAAAATATTTTAAATAAATAATATTGAAAATATATTCCTTATGATAATTTTCAACATTTTATATGGTCTAAAGAAAAAACTTTAAAAGCTAATCCTGTAATTCAATTAGCTAGTCTTGGGATATAACTAACACATAAATGTAACACATTAGTCTTTAAAAGTGTTAAATCCAAAGAAAAAGTAAGAATTCATACTAATTTTTTTTAAATATGTTACATTCTTTAATAATTAAAGTTAAGTTTTCCTCTGTCAATAAAGCAGAAATAAGGAAATGTTTGATACATAAAAATGTCATTTACTCTTTGGCTTACTAATTGATCACATATGAAATCTAAAAATGGATGCACTTACTAGTTTTATAGTTGTTATCATCGCAATTACAATTCAATTCTCTTTATACGCCATCAAAAGGTTGCAGGAACCTTTAGAACCAAATTATTTGATAGATAAAAATTCGAAAAAAAATAAAAACTACATGGGTAAATTTTGGAAAAATGCCGAAATAACAAATGGGAGATTAGCTATGATTGGTTTTTTGGCTGTGATAATAAACTACGGTTTTTTTGGGTGGATAATACCTGGTTTTATTTAAACTATCAATACATTAAGGTCATAAAGAAAAAAATAAATCTCTCGTTCAAAACAAACTCTCCTTTTAAAAAAAAAATTTTTATTATAAGTAAAAAAGCAATTGAGTAATTCTGATTTTGATAAAAATGGATTGGACAGCTATGGCATACATTGGCTTCAATATGCTGCTTTCGCTGTTTCTGGTTTTGCTATATTTACAACCTGGGCATTTTTTTATGATGAAAGATTCCACAATTTTGTAATGAATATTTTCAGGATTATTAACTGCAGTGGGTTCAACTGTAATGGAGCATTTTAAAATTCTATGGCTAATCCAGATCAAAAAACAATATTAATTGATAATGCTTTTGAGGAAATAAAAAACATTTGTATAAATCTTCAAAAAGATACTGATGCTTCGAATTCCGAACTTAAAAGCTTACTAAAATTAATTATTAATGAATGGGAAGAAAAAGAAGAACAAAAAACTGGTTTTGGATTCAGGTAAAGTTAGCCACTCTCTAGGAATAAACTTAGGCCTCAAATGATTTTAATATGAATATATTTTTACTTTTAAAATTTAATATTTATAATTTACATTTTTTAGAAAGAAATTAAAAAGGAATGAATCTCAAATAGAAGATTCATTCCAGATTTAGCATTAGTTTTATCTAGATTTAAATTTTATTAATTTAACTCCTCTGGTGGACTGTCAATCATTAGATCCCTCCTATTCAACAAGTTAAACCTACGCCTTACTTATTAAGAAAGTAAATCAGTAAAAATGCTGATTTATTATTTTCTAAAATGTTTGAATTAAAGATGCCAATTCTGGTGCATCTAATAAAAGTGCAAAAAATGTAAGCACAACTAATAAAAATATGGAAAAGTAGAATTGAATCATGCTTCAAAATTACTTAATAAGAATTTTTTAAGTTGTATAAAATAATGCTTTGTTTACATAATTAAATATCTCTACCTAGAGAAGTTTAATTAGAGAATAATTAAGATGCTTCAGGAGAAAATATCGTCCTATTTTTTTGCCAATACTCACAGCCTTTAAATAAATGATCACCCTGTGGTATGCGTTTTCGTATTTTGGACAGATCAAGAAAGTAGCAAAAGTTTCTGTAGTGCTGTAGCGAAAGTGATTGCAAGTAATACAAATCTTTGTTCGTTTTCGTTTTAGGGTAGATTCTTTTAGATATTACCATTTTGACGGATTTACCTTAATCATGATTACTGGAATTTATTAGTAACAATTTGCCAACCTCCTGAAATTAATTCATTCCATGTTTCACAAGCACACTCAATAGAATGAAGTCTTGAATTTTTAATTTGGGCTGGTTCACCTAATTCATTTGCATAGAAAAGATGAGTATATACTTTTAAGTTATTAGATACAGATTTCTTATAACTCTCAAAAAAAATTAATAAACCACTTTTTTTGTTAAACAACCAGCCAGTTGGGGGGTCAATAAGACTGCCACGATAAAAATAAGTCCGAACATTAGCGACTCCTGAGGTCATGAAGATAATACAGTTGTACTATTAATATAAATGTACTACTCGTAAACGTCAAGCATCCCTCTGGTAATTATTTAAATACTAAAATTACTTTCCAGAAATAATCAGCCATAAACTTCTTATTTGGTAATAGTGAATACAAGTAACTCCTTGAAAAGGCAAATATCATTTAAAGAGTATTTCCAAAAGAATGCAATGTATCTAAATCCCTTCTATTTAGGATGGAACAAAGGTTGGTCTTTTTTATTTTTTTTAGAGGGTGGCATTGCAAAAATTGAAGCAAAAGGTTTTGGTATTTCTATTACAACAAAAGTTGAGAAAGGAGAATCACTCCTAGAATCTGCGGATAGATTAGTCTCGAAAGAGCAAAGGATTAGAAAATCAAGATATTATTCTTGGGTTAAATCTATTAATAAAAAAACAATAAATTAACCAATCCTTAAATTTCTAAAGTAATTTGTTGAAAGTCAATTTAATATAGAAAATAGTCACTTATTTTTCGTGTCCAATAAATTTTATGAATGGTGGAAAAACCATAGAAAAGTTGTAACCTATGGAGCTTTTATCATCTTGTTTGGTTTTTATTTATCTCCTCTTGTCAAAGAAGCAAAATACAAAAACCAATGTATTAAGTACTCTAATAAAGGAGCTTTATCTAAATTTAATAAGGACGATATAGGAGAAACTTTACTAGAAGAAACAGGTTTAAATATTGATGAACTAGCAAAGATTGAAGGTTATAAAAATTGCATTAATTAAAAAGTTCGCAAAAATTACGCTGAGTTTTTAAATGATTAAAGGTATGTTTAAACTTATTTTATTAATATTATTATTTGGATTTATATCAATAAGTCCAAAAACAAGATATTTGGTTGGCATTACTCTAAAAGAAATTTCTTCATTTCTTTTATGGACTGTTAAATATGAAGATAGAGAAAAATGGATTATAGATAAACCAAGTTGGATACCTAGCCAAAAACTTAAGCCATCGTATTAAATGAAGACTTATTTAGAAGAACGAATTGAATGGTATGACGATAATTATAGAAATGGTAATGCTTTAATCTCTGATAAGCAATTCGACCAACTTGAAAAAAATTTATTAAGAACAAACCCTTATTGTGATTACTTTAGAAAAAAAAATAAACTAGTTTTACCTTCATTAGAAAAGGATTCATTAGATGAATTTTTGAAAGGATTATTAGTAGATACCAGATTATTAATTGAACCGAAAATTGATGGTTGTGCTGTTGCTTTGCAATATAGGGATGGAACCCTGGAGAAAGCAATCTCAAGAAAAGGGGCAGATTTTACTAGTAAACTTATTAAAGTCCAAGACATTCCCAATAATCTCCCTTTACGAGGAGTTCTTCAAGTTAGAGGTGAATTATATGCACCCAACCAAAGTCCAAATATCTCCCAGAGAATCGCTTCTGGATTTCTAAGAGCTAAAGAAGGATTTTCTGAAAGTCTTAGCTTCTGCGCATTTCAAATACTTAATTCAAAACTTAACCAATATGAGTCCAAAAAGAGTCTTTCAAAGCTTGGCTTCACGATCCCTCAGGATATTTCATGCAACTTTACGAGCCAAGTTGAAGTATTTAGAAAACAATGGCTAGAAGGAAAGCTTTTTAGTAAATATCCAACAGATGGAATAGTAGTAAAAATAAATTCTAGAAAATTACAATTGATTAGAGAAAAATCAAATTTAGATTATCCTTATTGGCAAGTGGCAATAAAACATTAATGGAATTAATACACCAGATTTTTCCTAGTTGGCATATTTACTTGGATATGTTTTTGGTTGGCTTTGCAACTTACGGTTTTCTAAGAATTAAGAAAAAAATAAAAACCAAATAAAGTTTTTAAATCATCCGTGGTCCTTAAGCATGGATTTAAGTTGTTCGCTGTCTAATTGTTCAAGATAATTTCTCATCGCCAACCAAGATCTTCTGCTTTCTAACTTTCCACTTTGTTTAAATAAATTTGCGGAAACTTGATCTATCAATTCTTTATGAGTCATATTTATATTCTTCATCAAGTTCAATGACAACACCATTAAAAAATTCTGCTAATAATTTTGATGGGTCTTGAATAGATATCTTTCTATCTGCTTTTGATAGTTTCTTTTTGATTGGATTTAAGTTAGTCATACTGATTCAGGTAATTCAAGTTCTTCAAAAGTCCAACCTTCTAATTGAAGGTCATGCCATTTGTCCCAAGCATTATCCAAATACATTTGAGTTGATGATTTAATTGCCATTGGCTCACCAAGATCATTTGCATAATATGTATGAGCAAAAATTCTCATACTATTTCTTGGAGATTTTTTATTCCTTGTAAATAAAATTAGTCTGCTGCGGTCTGGACTAAGCAACCAACCACTTGGGGACTCATTACGATAACCGTAAGAAAAATTAGTCCAAACATTAGCTCCTCCTAAAGTCATTAATTAATAATACATATGTACTACTAATATAAATACACTGGAAATGGATCGTCAAGTATTTTGGTAAACAAATTATTTACACTCATTTCTATTAGCTAATCTAGACAGTTGTAATACTTTGCCAAGCCGTCCCAAGGTTCAATAAAATTAACAAGGAAGGAAATATAAAATATTCAGTTAATAATGGTAATAAAAAGACCTCTCAAAAACCGTCAACATAACAAGCTTTTAAGAGGTTTACCGGATCCCCGTCAGTTCTCTGCTGCATCGACCTGGAAATGCCAGAAGAGGATTCAAAGTGGGCTTTCGTTTCCGATTACAAGATCGGTTTACTACCGCATCACGACAGTCTCCTCATGTCGAAAGAGAGTCAGATCAGAGCACATAAAGAAGAACTTAACCAAAGATCCAGTAATCTAACTCTAACTTATTTTTTTATGCATTTGGAGATGGCCAAATGTCTCTTACCATAGTTAATAAAATTTGAGCTTCATCATATCTTTCTGAATGCGTTTTACCATTTAATAAAAATGTGATGTGAGCCATTTTTCTTCCCAGAATTTCGCGAGATTTACCATAACAATGAATATTAGAACCCTCAATTTCAGATAACATTTTAATTCTGGTTTCCATTGAGATTGGGAAATTCTTTTTTAACCCCAGTAGATTTATCATAATTGCACCTTCACAGTTCATTTTAATTTCAGGTGGCATTATCCCAGAGGAAATGCAAACATATTGATCAAACTGACTTGAAGTGCAAGCTTCAATAGAAAAATGAGCTGAGTTATGTGTTCTAGGAGCTATTTCATTAATTAAAAGACCATTATCTCCATAGAAGAATTCAATAGCTAAAACTCCAACGTAATTAAGTTCATTGACTATTGAAGAGAAAATATTTATTGCGAATAAGTTCAAATCATATTCATTTGTTCCAGGTGCAAGAACCCAATCACAAACATGGTTTGATTGGAACGTCTCAACTATTGGAAAGAATCTTATCTTGCCGGTCCTATCTCTCGAACCAACAAGAGCCAGTTCTTTTTCATACTCTATCCATTCTTCTATTAACCATTCATCAGAATTATTCTCTGTTAAAAAAGAATCTAAATCTTCTTTTGTCTTTATTTTTTTGTTCCCTTTACCGTCATATCCACCTTTATTTGATTTTACCATTAGAGGAAAAGTCCAATTTTTGATTTCCTCATCCGAGAGATTTTTAAAATCTTCAATACTTATCCATTTTGGACAGGGAATATTCATTCTATCTATTAATTTTTTTTGAGAAAACCTATCTACTAATGGCTTAATTGCATTAAGGCTTGGAACAAAAATATCGTTATTGCCAATTAAATTTAATTTATCAATTTTTATCCATTCATTTTCAAAAATTATTTTTTCACACTCATTAATTAATGATTTATTACCTCTTATCTTTAAAGGATCAGCTTCTATGACATGATCTGCTTTTGAACCAGCAGGATCATCACAAGATTTTGTTTGCACACATACTTCTAAATCTCTTTTTTTTGCTGCCTCGGTTAACATCAATGCCAGTTGACCACCTCCAATTATTCCTAAGGAATAATTTTTCTTAATATCTTTTATATTTTTTTTAAAACTCATAGCATGATTTTATTACCATTTCTAATACTTAACAACTGAATTTTTAAGGATCTAGAGCTTAGATTTTGCTAGTATATAGAGTATTTAATACCAAATATTTATAAATTTTAACTAGGTAATCAATTGTGAATAAGAGAAAAATATTAGTCCCATTAGGTGATAAGTCATACGAAGTAACTCTAGAAGTAGGGATACTGAATAATATCAGCGAAGAACTTTTAAAAATTGGAATTACAAAGAATAGAAAAATACTTGTGATTTCAAATGAAGAAATATCAAATTTGTATGGAGAAAAATTTTTAAATAATTTAAAAGATAATAAATTTCAGGCCAAAATGTTCCTTATCAAGGCTGGAGAATTATATAAAAACTTAAAAACCTTAAGTGAAATATATGATGTAGCATTTGAATTTGGCTTAGATAGAAATTCAATAATTATTGCCCTTGGAGGAGGAATTGTTGGAGATGTAAGTGGTTTTGCTGCTGCGACTTGGCTGAGAGGTATCGAATATATTCAGATTCCAACAACTTTATTATCAATGGTTGATTCATCAGTGGGAGGAAAAACAGGTGTAAATCATCCAAAAGGTAAGAATTTAATTGGAGCTTTCAATCAACCTAAAGCAGTTTTTATTGATCCAGAAACTTTAAAAAGTTTGCCCAAAAGAGAATTTAGTGCCGGCATGGCCGAAGTAATAAAATACGGAGTAATAAGAGATAAAGAACTTTTCGAATACTTAGAAATTGAAAAAAACAAGAATGAGCTTATAAATCTCAAGAATGAATATCTAATTAAAATAATTAATAGTTCAATAAAAACAAAGTCTCATATTGTTTCACAAGACGAACATGAAAATGGTGTTAGAGCAATATTGAATTATGGTCATTCTTTTGGTCACGTTATTGAAAATTTATGTGGATACGGCAAATTTCTACATGGTGAGGCAATATCAATTGGTATGAATATTGCGGGGAAAATAGCAATTGAGAGAGGGTTATGGTCTAAAGAAGAATTAGAAAGACAGCAAATTCTATTAGAGAGTTACGATCTTCCTACTGAGATCCCCAAAATAAATAAAGAAGAGGTTCTAACAATACTTATGGGCGACAAGAAAGTTCGTGATGGCAAAATGAGATTTATATTACCGAAAGAAATTGGTGCTGTTGATATATATGATGACGTAGAAGATTCATTATTTTTAAAGTTTTTTTCTTAACGCAAACAGGTTGAATTTATATTCATTTTCTTCTCATTAAACTTTTTAAAGACAACCCACTTAAAATCACCTAAACAAACAGGATCAACGAGTCTAAGTAATGCCTCTCTTCTCAAAAGGGCATTTGATAAATCCTCCTTAAATTCTTTCTGAATCCCATAAAGTCTCTCTGCCAATCCAAGTGCCAACAAAGCCTCTCCTTGTTTAGTTATTCCAACAGTATCAAATCCAATAGTCTCAGCATCATTAATTAAAGTTTCTATGCACACATGAGATGTTAAATCGCAATTTCCAGGGGAATCTAAGACATCATTCGTCATTTTCTGATTTTCATAAGAAACTATAGTCCCATTAGAATTCTTAAGGGTGTAG
>QCNA01000016.1 GCA_003213375.1 Prochlorococcus sp. AG-424-A03
TTTTAATGACCATTGAGTTAATTAGAGTGTAATTAAAACCAGACTTTATTAATTCACTTTGCCAATTACCTTTTTCAGGCAAAGAATTAATTAAAAAAAATTCTTTTTTGGTTAATCCATTTTTCTTAATATCAAATTCTTTTTTAGTTTCAATCCATATTTGATCTTTAAAACCTTTAGAAAAATTCTTATATTTACCAATCCAGCCAGGAGGAAATGCAGTTTTAAACATTTTTAAATTACTAACCATATAAAAAGAGGCTAGGGATTCTATCAATTCTCTCCAAGAGTCATCAATTATTTTTTTCTGTAAAATACTTTCAACAAACAAATATCTTATGCTTTTTACTCCAGTAATATTTGTTTCATCATTATTATTTGTCGAAAATTTTTTTTTGGAGATCACCAACCCATTCAATAATCTCCCTCTTAATCTCACACTCACAATATCTCCAACTTCTGCCCCAAGATTATTTCCATCTAAATAGTAAAAGCTTTCATTACTACCTATATCAAGCAAAATTTCCAATTTATAGGAGATATTTAATAACTGATTACTTGCCGGCTTCAAAACTTTTTCTTAATATTGGATTGTTGAACATTCCACAAAGTGTTTTTTGCACATTGTAAGTATCCTGCTCTTAAGGGAGACATGAAGCTTGGATCATTGACTGAAAATTCAAAAAATGATCTGCCTGTCTGAGAAATCCCAAGACTTTTTACTTTAGGTAATCTATAGCACTATTTAAATTTTTCAACAATTTAGAAAACTTTTCTTTTTCTCATTTTGTAAAAAAGTTTTTTAAGCATTAAGGGGAACTTTACTACTAAATGTTCAAATTAGCCCTAAATAAAATTTTATCTAGTTAAATTCACCGTAGAAAGGAGTCAATTATGTGTCCAGTCGCAGCAGAATCAAAGAATTCCAAGCCTAGTTCAAAAAAAAAGATCAATAAAAAAATTAATACAAATTTAGAAACAGTAGTTGAAGAAGATGGAATTAAAAATAGTCAAAATTTACAGACATCTTCCGAGTTAAACGAAAGAAGTATTGAAACAAATAATGAATTTAGTGATTCTGAAGAAGATAAAGGGCTTGGAAATATAAAGCTTGGCCCAAAAGGTATCTATACTGAAGATTCAATAAGAGTTTATCTCCAAGAAATTGGAAGAATTAGACTTTTAAGACCAGATGAAGAAATTGAACTTGCAAGAAAAATTGCTGACTTACTCCAGTTAGAAGAACTAGCAACTCAATATGAGTCAGAGAAAGGGCATTTCCCATCAGTAAGAGAATGGGCCGAGTTAATTGATATGCCTCTTCCCAAATTTAGAAGAAGACTTCTTTTAGGGAGGAGAGCCAAAGAAAAAATGGTTCAATCAAATTTAAGATTAGTTGTTTCCATTGCAAAAAAATATATGAATAGAGGTTTATCATTTCAAGACTTAATCCAAGAGGGAAGTTTGGGTCTAATTAGGGCCGCGGAAAAATTTGACCATGAAAAAGGTTATAAATTCTCTACATACGCAACTTGGTGGATTCGCCAAGCTATTACAAGAGCAATTGCGGATCAAAGTAGAACTATTAGATTGCCAGTTCACTTATACGAGACAATATCCAGAATTAAAAAAACCACAAAAGTTCTTAGCCAAGAATTTGGGAGGAAACCTAGTGAAGAAGAGATCGCTGAAAGTATGGAAATGACAATTGAGAAATTAAGATTTATAGCTAAAAGTGCGCAACTTCCTATTTCTTTAGAAACTCCAATAGGGAAAGAAGAAGACTCAAGACTCGGAGACTTTATAGAGGCTGATATAGAAAATCCAGAGCAAGATGTTTCCAAAACTTTATTAAGAGAAGATTTGGAAGGAGTATTAGCCACTCTAAGTCCAAGAGAGAGAGATGTTCTCAGATTAAGATATGGGATTGATGATGGAAGAATGAAAACTCTTGAAGAAATTGGCCAGATTTTTGATGTAACGAGAGAAAGAATTAGACAAATAGAGGCAAAAGCACTAAGAAAACTTAGACATCCAAATCGAAATGGGGTTTTAAAAGAATATATAAAATAAAAAAAGTTAAGTAAAATTTTCAGCTTTATAAAGTTGCAAAAGAATAGCTTAAAATAGATTCGACTTTATTTTAATTCAAACTCAAAATAATATTTAATGACTAATTTTAAGCTGAAAATAGCTAGTAGAAGAAGCAAACTAGCAATGGTTCAAACTTTATGGGTTAAAGATCAACTAGAAAAAAATATTCCCAATTTAGAGGTATCTATAGAAGCCATGGCAACTCAAGGAGATAAAATTCTTGATGTAGCCTTAGCAAAAATAGGAGATAAAGGCTTATTTACAAAAGAACTTGAAGCACAAATGCTCGTTGGCCAGGCAGACATAGCAGTACATTCTCTAAAAGATTTACCAACGAATTTACCTAGCGGCCTTAAATTAGGGTGTATAACAAAAAGAGAAGACCCTGCTGATGCTTTAGTAGTAAACAAAAAAAATGATTGTTATAAATTAGAAACTTTACCCGCAAGTTCAATTGTTGGGACAAGCTCCCTACGAAGACTTGCACAATTAAGAAATAAGTATCCGCATCTTGAATTTAAAGATATTAGGGGAAATGTTATTACGAGAATAGAAAAATTAGATGCTGGTGAATTTGATTGCATAATACTTGCTGCTGCTGGGTTAAAGAGATTGGGTTTTGAATCAAGAATTCATCAGATTATTCCAAATGAGATTTCTCTTCATGCTGTTGGTCAAGGAGCACTAGGTATTGAATGTAAATCTGATGATAAAAAGGTTTTAGAAATTATAAATGTCTTGGAAGATCAACCGACTAGTCAAAGATGTCTAGCGGAGAGAGCTTTTTTAAGAGAGCTTGAAGGGGGATGCCAAGTGCCAATAGGTGTGAATAGTAAAATTCAAAATGAACAACTCTGCCTTACTGGTATGGTTGCATCTCTTGATGGAGAAAGGCTTATTAAAGATCAATATATTGGCAATGTTAATGATCCCGAAGAAGTAGGCAAAGAATTAGCTAAAAAACTAAAGCAACAAGGTGCCGAAGAAATACTAAGCGAAATATTTGAAAAATTTAGAGAAAAAAATTAGTTAATTTACTAATTTTGGATCAATTTCTTTTTTATATCTATCTTCACAATCTTTAATTACTTGAACAGCTTCTTCTATCCCAAAAAAACCATTTACTTTACATGTTCCTGGTTTTTTTAAATCTTTGTAGTGTTCCCAATAATACTTAGTTTCTTTTAACCAATGCTCTCCAAGGTCTTTAAAACTTGAAATATGATCCATTCTTTTATCATCTGCCAGAACTGCTATTACCTTATCATCCACCTCTCCCCCATCATCAAATTTCATCACCCCAACAATCCTAGCTTCGACAATAGATCCAGGAATCAATGGTTCAGTTACTCCAACAATTTCCACATCAAGTGGATCTCCATCTTCATCCCAAGTCCTTGGTATACATCCATAGGCAAAGGGATAAGCAAGTGAAGAATAACCCACCCTATCAAGTTTAAGGTGACCCGTTTCTGTAATTAATTCATATTTATTTATAGTATTAGAATTCAATTCAACAATAGCGTTAACTATTGAGTTTGAGCTATCAGTGAAAGCATTTAGTATATGTAATAAATTTGGTGTAACCCTACTTGGGGGTTGATTTAGATTTGCCATCAAGAAATTATTTTTGTTTATCTTACATCCTCACACCTAACCAAATTCTTTTAAAGTAATGTTTCAGCAAAAATCATTTACTTTAGACCTTAAATGAGTAATAAAATAGTTTGGCGATAGTTCTTCATTAGTTACAGCTCTTACCAACTCCATACAATTAACTGATCTGCCATATTTATGTATATTATTTTTTAACCAAAAGATGATCTTTTGATATTCACCATTTTCAATTAAGTTGTCAATCAAACCTATGTCTCTTTCCATTTGATTTGAAATTTGCGCACTAATAACATGTCCTAACAAATATGAGGGGAAATATCCAAACGCCCCTTCACTCCAATGAACATCTTGAAGACAACCTTCTGAATCATGAGAAGGTTTAATTCCTAGGAGTTCGTCATATCTTTTATTCCATTCTGTTGGAATATCTTCAGCAGGTAACCCTCTTTCAATTAAATCTATTTCAAGTTCAGTTCTTATCAATATGTGTAAGCCATAAGTCAATTCATCCGCTTCTACCCTATTTAATCCTGCCTCCAAATGATTAATAGATTTCCAGAGTTCTGAATAATTATTAAGAGAACATCCAGCCGAAACAAATTTTTTAAAAAATCTTTTTGAAAAGGATTTGGATTTAACTATTCTATTTTCCCAAAATAAAGATTGACTTTCATGAATACCCATAGAAGTTGCTTGACCTAAAGGCCAAGCAAACCATTGATGACTTTGAGATGGCAACCCCTGCTCATAAATAGAATGCCCCCACTCATGCGCAGTTGCTAAAAAACTTGATAATGGTTCACCTTCAACAATTCTTGTAGTGATCCTGTAATCATTAGGTCCTAATGTAATCGAGAAAGGATGGGGAGATTGCCCAACAACAACGAGATCTCTATCTCTTCCAAACTCGTCAAGTAATTTAGAACATAAATTTTTTTGAGATTCTGGACTTAAATTCCAATGATTTTTTTGGGACTTGTTAATTGCTCTAATCAATTCTGGGATGGTTTCTTTCAATGGTTGAAAAATTTTATTCAACCATTTCAAATTTAATTCAGGCTCAAAGGGTTGGGCTAATGTCTCCCAAGGTGAACATTGAATAGATATTTGTTTTGCCTCTTCAATCCGCAATTTAACTAATTCTTCAAAAAAAGGGAGAAAAATTTTAAAATCTGATTGTTCCTTGGCTTCTTGCCAGCTTTCATACCCTTTAGATTTTGCCTTTGCTAGAGACTCAACTAATTGTGGATCTAAATTTCTTTCTCTATTAAATTCCTTTAACAAAAGACTTATATTTCTTTCTTTATCTTTTATGAAAAGTTGATTATCGGAATTTCGTTGAATATTTGCTAGTTCATTTTTAGCAGATTGTATTAAATTAGAAAATTCCTCGGAAGAATTTCTTTCATGCAACACTTTTGCAATATAAGTAAGTTGTTCAGTCCTCCAAGAAGCACCTTTCTTTGGCATTCCAGTATTCTGATCCCAATAAAGTGTATTTTGGATTGAACCTAATATTTGTGTTTCTTTAAGGTAAGCACCCAGTTTATTCCAATGAGTTTCAGACAAAGATTTAAATGGAAATTAAATTTATTTTAAGATAAAAATTTTAATGTCTGCAGTAAAAAATATATCTTTATCCATAATAGGGTATTGATTAATTAAGTTTTACCTTAAATGGAACAAATATTTTCAAAATTAAAATTCATAACCCATGGCGAGGGTTTTATTGATATCACATATGATTTAAATTTATGTATTGAAAAAAATAATTTTCATTCAGGAATTTTAAATTTAACTTCACTTCATACAAGTTGCAGTTTAACTATTAATGAGAACGCAGATCCAAATGTGCTTAGGGACCTAAAAAAGTATATGCAATCTATAGTTCCCTATGATTCCTATTTAACCTTATCAAAAGATAGAGAAGAAATATTCTATAAACATTATCAAGAGGGGGCTGACGATATGCCAGCACATATTAAAACATCCCTGACAAACACTTGTTTATCTTTGAGTTTTCAAGACGGGAAAATTATGCTGGGTACATGGCAAGCAGTTTATTTATGGGAACATAGATCTGATCAAAAGGAAAGAATCATAAATGTACATATAATTGGTGAGAGAAAGTAAGTTATTTATAATGTAACAAGTCAGATTTTTTATTTAATGGAACCCTACATTTTGCAAGATGAAGAATTAAATGAATTAGTTTTCAAAATACCTGGCTGGGAAATTAAACCTAAACAAATCCAAAGAGAATTTAACTTTGCTAATTTTATTGAAGCCTTTTCTTTCATGACTAAGGTTGCTTTAATCTGTGAAAAATATAATCATCATCCTAACTGGGAGAATGTGTATGCAAAAGTAATAATTAAATTAAATACACATGATCTAGGAGGTATTACAAATCTGGATCAAACATTAGCTTCGGAAATCAACAAAATTTTCGATCAATAAAAATATAAACTTTTTCAACTAGTCAAAATGTCTAAAAACTTATTGCCAGTTACTATTATCAGTGGATTTTTAGGTTCTGGCAAAACTAC
Organism: Prochlorococcus sp. AG-424-A03; assembly: GCA_003213375.1. Classification (GTDB taxonomy): domain Bacteria; phylum Cyanobacteriota; class Cyanobacteriia; order PCC-6307; family Cyanobiaceae; genus Prochlorococcus_A. The sequence goes on from QCNA01000016.1 coordinate 6,261, forward strand.
ACTTCTGAATCATATTTTAAAAAATCAAGTTGGTATTAAAACAGCTGTTTTAGTCAACGAATTTGGAGAGGTCGGAATTGATAATGAATTAATAATAGAAGGCTCAGAAGATATGATCGAATTAAATAATGGATGTATATGTTGCTCTATTAATGGCGAATTATTAAATACCGTATCCAAAGTTTTAGAAAGAGCTGAAAAATTAGACTATTTGATTGTTGAAACAACTGGATTAGCAGATCCATTGCCAGTAGCCATGACTTTTGCGGCTGGTGATCTGAGAGAAAAAGTAAGATTAGATTCGATAATCACAGTCATTGATGGAGAAAATTTTGATTTTGAAATTAATAATACAAGTGTCGCCTATTCTCAAATTTTATACGGAGATATCCTTCTTCTAAATAAATCTGATTTAGTAAATGAAAAACAATTAAAGAAAATAGAGGAGTTTATAAATAAAATAAAAAAAGAACCAAGGATTTTGAGATCAACTAATAGTGAAGTCGCATTACATACAATAATGAGCGTGGGTCTATTTGAGACAGATACTTTCGAATTAGAGAAAAACAAAAAAAATGAAGAATATAATTCCCACGATCACTCTTCTCATTCCCACGATCACTCTTCTCATTCCCACGATCACTCTTCTCATTCCCACGATTTGATCAATAATATCGAGGGTTTTACCTCAGTTTCTTATGAGACATTTGAACCATTTTCCTTAAGGAAGTTTCAATATTTCCTAGACAATCAAATCTCACAAAATGTATTTAGAGCAAAAGGAATATTATGGTTTATGGAAAGTGAAAGAAAACATATTTTTCATCTATCTGGAAAGCGTTTTTCTCTAGATGATGAGGAATGGACAAAAGAAAGATCTAACAAGATAGTCTTAATTGGGAAAAACTTAGATCATCAAACTATTAAAAATCAACTTTCATCATGTAGATTTAATTCAGATTAGAGTTCATATAGGATTTAATTAATTTTTGAAAATACGCATTAAAGGGTTAAAAAAAACATTAACGGAATTAAATTTTCTCTATATCACTTCGTTTATTGTTTCACTCTTAGTAATCATTCCAATTTCCAATTTTCTTCTAGAGGGAATTAATTACATTATTAGTGGAAATTTTTCATTGGGTATTGCTGGAGGAGAAGAGGTATTAGGTACTTTAAAAGTTCTAATACTGACAAGTTTTTTTGGCGGCGGGTTAGGAACTTTGAATGGATGGCTACTTTCAAATTGTGATTTTAAGTTCAGAAAAGTTCTCCGTATTTGTCAGCTTGTTCCACTAGCTGCCCCAGCATATCTAATAACAGCTATTTTGCAGGATTTAGGAAGTATTTTTGGGTATCAAGTAACTGGTTTATGGTGGGGAATATTAATACTTTCAATTTCTACTTATCCATATGTATTCATTCTTGCTAACGAAAGTTTTAATAAATTTGGAGTTAATCAAATTAATGCTAGTAGAGGATTAGGAGTAGGGCCTTGGAGGAGCTTCTTTAAAATTGCTTTCCCAATGGCGTTACCAGCACTAATAACAGGAATAAGTTTAATGTGTATGGAAGTAATGAATGAGTTAGGTACATTTGCGTTATTAAACATACCTAGTATTTCTACTGGTATAGCTGAAAATTGGATAATTGAGGGTAATCCAAAAAGTGCTATTGGATTATCATTGGTAGCCTTATTAATGATTTTCACTTTAATTATTTTCGAAAAGTTATCAAGAAGAAAATCAAAGAGGTGGAGTGAAAATCCTGCATCAAAAGATTCTCAAGGATGGAAATTAAACAAAACTAGAGCTTTTTTAGCAATAATCATATCTTTATTTCCTCCAATTTTCTCTTTTGGGATTCCATGTTTTTGGGTTCTACTCAATATAGATCTAATTCAAAAAGGGTTATCTATAGAATTACTTAGCCTATCATTAAGGACCATAAGTCTAGGACTTTTAACTGCATTAATAGCGATACTATTCTCCTTAATAATTTCCTTAGCCAGACGCCCAAATAAAGGCTTATTAATTGGACTAATAACAAATCTTGCTGGAATAGGTTACGCAATCCCGGGCACTGTTTTAGCTTTATCTTTAATAAGCATTTCTTCTTCAAAATTTAATTTTATTGCTATTTGCTTACTAATTTGGGGTTATCTTGTACGATTTCTAACTATCTCTAAGGGCTCTATTGATTCAAGTCTGGAGAGAATGTCTCCTAGTCTTGATGAAGCAGCACTTGGACTAGGAGAGAATTGGCTGGGGATCATCAAAAGAATTCATCTACCTCTTCTCCAAGGGCCAATATTCGTAGGATCACTTTTAGTTTTTGTTGACACGATAAAAGAATTACCCATAACATTTATTTTAAGACCATTCGATTTCGATACATTATCTGTGAGAATATATCAATATGCTGGAGATGAAAGAATGGTAGAGGCAATATTACCGGCCATTCTTATCATGACTTTAGGCCTCATAGCATCAATGACATTGATACCAAGTTTAGAGAAAAAAAACTAAATTCTTTTAGACACTTTTCTTATTAAGAAAGGTAAGCTTAACAACAAGTCTGCCGAGGTAGATATAACTCTAAAATAAACTAAGCTTATAAGAATTATATTTTCTGGAATACTTTTGCCAACAAATAAAAGTAGGCAAGCCTCAAAAACGCCAACTCCCCCAGGAGCTGCTGGGACTACCAAGCCTATAGACCATGACATAGAAAAGATTACTAATAAAAATATGATGTTCAGGGTATTACTTGTATAAAAAGTATTTAAGCAAATATAAAAACCAATAAATTTAGAAAAAACAAAACCAATTTCAAGAAATAATGCTCTAGAAGGGAAAAAAGAAACTATATTTATTCTCTCTTCAAATTGGCCCTTTGAATTTGGAAGTCTCAAAACCTCAAGTACTTTTCCCTTAAGAGACCATAATATTTTAAATATTAAAAAAATAAATTTCCTATTTAAGAATATTAAAGGAAAAGTTAAAAAAAAATAAAATGGTGAAAAAATTAATCCCATTGATGCCAAGAGAAAAGATCCAGTCAACATAAAATAAGGTTCTATAAGTGTCGAATACAAAGCAATCTGAGGATTACTTATTTTTTTTATAAAATTAAATCTTTCAACAAAATGCCACATCCCTCCTGGAACATATTTAAGAATATTAGTTAAAACATAAAAAGAAACTAGATTATTACTTTTAAATTCTTTCCCTAACCATTTAACGATATATTTCCATGCATAAGCGTTCAGATAAATACTTAAAACACAAAATAAAAATGATAAAGATAGATTAATTCCATTTCTTTCTAAATTGATCTCAAAAGAAATTTGATCAATATTATCAAAAAAATAGATGCAAAAATATGACAAGCTTGAAATAAAGAAAATACTCTTTAAACCACCAAAATTAATTTTTTTAAGGAATTTCAAATAACGTTGATTAATTATATTAAATCTCATTTCCAGTTTTCAAATGCTTTAAAATTTTTACTTGACTCTTTTATTATTTTTCTTATTTCGTAAGTTGATATTTTATGCTTTAATTTTAATCTCAAAACCTCATCATTTTCTGGTTTCATATTTATTGATCCATCTGGTTTCAAAGTTTGTTTAACTTTTATATTTCCAAAATTTGTTGAACATTCTCCTCTGCGTCTGAGTAATATCCACCTAGATTGGTTCCTTTCACGAACCCCAATAGTGTTGGAATAATCAAACCATAATCGCCTAAAATATTCTTTTTTCTCTACAGGCAAGATTGCTTGAATAGAAAATCCAATTCTATTCTTTTTCATATTGATAGCTTGATAGGAAACGTCATAAGCTCCCTCAATTCTCAGTTTCTCCACAAAATTAGATATATCTTCGGGTGTTTGGTCATCAATCCATGCTTCTTGAATAGATATCTCTTCACACTTTGGACTGATTTGCGCATTATCATCAATAGCAGGATCCTCAAATGAAGAAATTTTATAAACTCTTACCAAATTGGGAAATGGGAATTTTAGGTTACCAATGCCTACTCCATAAGAATTAATAGAATATTTTGAGGGAGTTTCATGATAGTCGACTAAATTAACAAGTAAAGAAACACCAGTTGGTGTTGAGAGTTCACCCTCTATTGAGTCGAGGCTTGATAAAACCTTAATATTTTTTTGCCTTATTAGCTCTATTACAGCAGGTGGTGGTACAGATAATTTTCCATGTTCAGTTTGAACAAAACCTTTCCCCAACATTGGTTCATTACAATAAACCCTCTTTGGATTTAAGTAATTCAATGCAGCACATACTCCAATGATATCTACCAATGAATCTATAGCTCCAATTTCATGAAAATGAACATCATCAGATTTAATGCCATGAACTTTTCCTTCCGCAATTGCTAAAGATTCAAATACTTCATAAATTATTTTTTTTAATTTATCTTCTAAGTGGCCATTTAAAATAAGTTCCTTAATACTTCTCCAAGTTCTTTCGATAGGACTACAATTAATACTCTCAACCTTTGCCTTGATGCCTCGGATTGAACAACTTTTTGATTCTTTAAAGTTTAGTTGATATAGATCCTTTAATCCAAGATCAATAAGAGGCTGTTCAATAACTTTTTTAGGCACCCCTAAATCATAAAATGCTCCTAACAACATATCTCCAGAGATACCAGGAGAACATTCAATTAAAACATCATCCATAAATCAAAGATTTCTTAACTGGTCAAATTACGGTAGAAATTAGCCTTTCAATCTAATTATATTTAGAAAGATTTTTTTCAATCACTTCGTAATTTATTAATTGCAAAGAATTTCCATCTCTGTTGATATCTAAACTTACAAAGCTATGCAGAAGTTTAAGAGAAAGCTCTCCTTTTATGACTAATTTAAAATTTTTATTTTTTAAATTTTTTGACTTTATAGCTGGGCAGATTTTAATAACGAATTCTTTCTTTTTAGTGTTGACAAAAACTAATTCTCCTCTAACAGAAAAATAGTTATCTTTTAGATCTAATTCTTCTAATAATTTTGAGAAGTTAGTTTTTGAAGAATCATTAGGGAAATCATTTAGTTGATATGGATCCCAAATGCCTGCAACCTGTAAATGCAAGTTTTGAGTATTTTTATTCTTTGGATAAACAATCCAATAATAACTTTTCTTTAAATCAATATGCTTTTTTAAAAGTGATAATGCTTTACCTAGAACTACTGTTTCAATTTTTTCGTCTTTATTGTCAATTAAAAAGCCTCTATTTAATTGCTCACTACTAAGAGGAGTGAATTTACCATTAATAATACCGATTGCTCTGTGCTGTAATTGGTTAGTAACTTTTGGGATAGGGTTTTTTAACATATGAAAATTTGAAAATAACAATTTATAGTATTAAATTTCTTAATTTTCCTCCAAACTATTAAAAGACTTTAACGCATCATCAATTGCATCAGAAGGATCAGTCGCATCATTCATACTATTTTGCCTTCTAATCATTTCCATAAGTTCAAAAGGATTAGTTGGTAGAGCTGAACTATCAGCTTCTGTTTTGGTTGAAGTATCGATTTCTAATTCTTCAAGTTTATATTCAGCATTTAAGTAGTCACTTTTTAAGGTAATTAATAAAGTAAAAAAAATTAAAAAATTTATGGATTTATAAAGGCTTTTGCAAAAACAATTTTTCATTTTATTTAATTTCAAAATTCTTTAACGCCAAAATTTTTTGCTATTTTAATTTTACATAATTTGGTAGAAATTTGTTAATAGCAACTTGGAATGTTAACTCTATAAGAACCAGACTTTCACAAATAATAGATTGGATTAATCAAACCAACCCAGATATTCTATGTTTGCAGGAAACGAAAGTGATGGACGATAGTTTCCCTGTTGAACCTTTTGAAAAATTAGGATACTCAGTAGAAGTCTACGGACAAAAGTCATACAATGGTGTCGCTATTATTTCTAAAATAAAGCCAGAGAATGTTAATAAAGGATTCTACGGTTGTAACGACTCTAATCAAAATATCGAAATTTTCCTAGATCAAAAAAGATTGATTTCTGCTGATATTAATGGTATTAAGATCATTAATGTCTATGTGCCAAACGGATCTTCTCTAGAATCTAGTAAGTTCCAATACAAAATTAATTGGTTAAATTGTTTAGCTTCATTCCTGGATGAGCAAGAAAAAAAAGGAGAATTAATTTGTCTTTTGGGTGATTTTAATATTGCTCCATCTAACTTGGATATTCATGATCCAAAGAAATATGAAGGAGGAATAATGGCATCTGAGATAGAGAGAAATGTACTAAATAATGTTCTGAAAAAAAGATTAATAGATTCGTTCAGGATTTTTGAACAAAATACTGGTCATTGGAGTTGGTGGGATTACCGTAACAACGCTTTTGAATTAAATAAAGGTTGGAGAATAGACCATATCTATATAAGCAAGGAACTATCTTCAAAACTTAAAAGTTGTGTCATAGACAGCTCAACTAGAGGTAATTTGCGTCCAAGTGATCATGTCCCAGTAATGATAGATCTTAACTTAAACGAAATAAATGTAGATTTTTTTGAGGATGAGGATAATTTCTTCGAAATATAAAAAAAATAAATTGAATTTTTTTAATGCTTGAAAACGCCTATTAATAAAGAGTTATCTAAAATAAAATCGTCTTTTATCATGATTTCTTTAAAATTAACAATTTACAATCCAAACTATCGCAATAAAAATATCATAATGTAGAATTTCAATCTGATTGACAAAATTTTTACTTATTTCTAACTTAGAACATGACAAGATTTTTCTCAAAACATCATTTATCTAAACTGTGACTGACATATTAAATTACACCAAATCAGAAGAAATTTTCTCTGCCGCCCAACAACTAATGCCTGGAGGAGTAAGCTCTCCAGTAAGAGCTTTTAAGTCTGTAGGAGGCAAGCCAATTGTTTTTGATAGAGTCAAAGGTCCTTTTGCTTGGGATATTGATGGAAATAGATATATTGACTACATAGGAAGTTGGGGACCGGCTATATGTGGACATGCCCACCCTGAAGTAATAACGGCATTACAGGAAGCACTCGAGAAAGGAACGAGCTTTGGCGCTCCATGCGTTTTAGAAAACCAACTTGCTGAAATGGTAATTGATGCAGTCCCATCTGTAGAAATGGTCAGATTTGTTAATAGTGGAACAGAAGCATGCATGGCTGTTTTAAGACTTATGCGAGCATTTACTGGAAGAGATAAAGTTATTAAATTTGACGGTTGCTATCACGGTCATGCAGATATGTTTTTAGTTAAAGCAGGTTCAGGTGTTGCCACTCTAGGTTTACCTGATTCTCCTGGTGTTCCTCGGTCAACGACTGCAAACACACTTACTGCTCCCTACAATGACCTTGAAGCAGTAAAAAAATTATTTTCAGAAAATCCTGACGCCATTTCGGGAGTTATACTTGAGCCTATTGTAGGTAATGCTGGATTTATTACTCCAGAGCCTGGATTCCTGGAAGGATTAAGAGAATTAACCACTGAGAATGGATCCTTATTAGTTTTTGATGAAGTAATGACTGGATTCAGAATAAGTTATGGAGGCGCTCAAGAAAAGTTTGGGGTTACTCCTGATTTAACCACCCTTGGGAAAGTAATTGGTGGAGGCCTACCTGTTGGAGCTTATGGAGGCAAGAAAGAAATAATGTCAATGGTAGCTCCTTCAGGTCCAGTTTACCAGGCAGGTACTTTGAGCGGTAATCCACTTGCAATGACTGCTGGAATAAAAACTCTTGAACTACTTAAGCAAGATGGTACATACGATAAACTTGATTCAACAACCTCTAGATTAATTGAAGGGATAATTCAGTCTGCAGAAAATAACGGTATCGCTATCAACGGTGGAAGCGTAAGCGCAATGTTTGGTTTCTTCTTATGTGATGGGCCAGTCAGGAACTTTGATGAAGCCAAAACAAATGATGCCGAACTTTTTGGAAAGTTGCATAGAGAAATGCTTAGACGAGGAATTTACCTAGCGCCAAGTCCCTTCGAGGCTGGTTTCACATCTTTAGCTCACAGCGAAGAAGAAATTGATAAAACTATCGAGGCTTTTGACGAATCTTTTAGTGTAATAAAAAGATAATCATTTAATTCTTTTACCTAAAAAATTATCTTTTACCGCCAACAATTACTGGAGGACTTCCACCTTCTGAACCTGGTAGGCCAGGAACAACTTGTGTACTACCGTCCCATTTGTCGAGAAATAATTTGAAAAGCACCTGATCGTCGAGACTTCTATTTAATGTCTCATATCTAAGTGCTTCTTGTTCAGCAATTTCAACTTCTGTCTTTGCTCTTAATAGTTGCTGACCTGCTATTTGCTTTTGTTCAATTGCAGCTCTATATTCCTCAGCAATCTCTAATCCAGTAAGATCTAAACTTTTAACATCTACATAATCGAATGAATTGAGTTCTTGGGCAACAGTATCACCTACCTTTTCAGAAATTACAGCGAATTCAGTAGCAATTGTTTCTAGCTCATATTGAGAAAACACAGATTTTAAAGCTTTTAACAAAGATGGCTGAACAATTTTTTGATAAACATCACTATTTCTGCTTGCAATTGTTGCGAAGATCCTTCCTGCTTCATTAGGTTTTACTGAATATTTTACGGTAGCTGTAGCCCTAATCACTTGAAGATCTTTAGTTAAAGTTTCAAATTTTTCGGGTTGAACCTGAGTTTTTATATCAAATGGATAAACAGACTGAACAAGTGGAAGTTTAAAGTTTAAACCAGCTCTCCTAGAGGGGCCACTTACTTTCCCTAATGTTGTAACAACTGCAACTTGTCCAGAAGGGACAACAAAGAGAGATTGGGTGAGCAAAAGAAAGCCAGTAAAAGACAATACAATTAACAATGTTGCCGTTCCACCTGGACCAGTTGGTGTTACATTTTTAAAAGATGTTGACATTAAATTATTTCTTTTAATTTATCATATTTAAATAGGCTAATTAGTGCATTAATAAGGCATTTAATTAAAATATTTTTTTAATAATTGTAGATTTAAATCTAAATACTAATCGCTAGATATTTTATTTAAATTCTTGCAAAAGTTCTAAATAGAGGTCCTCATCTATTTCTCTAATGTCATATTCAGAGGGTAAAACACCATGCTTATGCTCATGTACCGTCATCCAACAAAGTTTTTCTATTTCTTCTTTTGAAAAGCGAGGATATTCTTTTACTTTCTTAATCAGTGATTTAATGAGAGATTCAGAATAATCTGTCATGCATTAAAAATAATCTTACTTAATATTTTATCTCAAATTATTAGCTTTTAGAGGAATATTCAAAGACTCTTCCAGCTTACTAACAAGCTTAATTGCTAATTGAAGATCATTTTTACTCTTACTTGCAACTCTGAGTGTTTCTCCATTGATGCTGACATTAATTTTCTTTATTTGATCTCTAATGTTTTTACTGATTTTTTTTGCGATTTCTTGTTTAATTCCTTGTTTTAACAAAATTGTCTGTTTTACTCTATTACCACTAACCATTTCAATTTCACCGTAGTCAAATATTTTTAAAGATAATTTTCTTTTTATTGCTTTTTGTCTAATTATGTCATTAACAGCATTTAAGGTTAATTCGCTATTGGTGATTATAAAAATATTTTCTTTATCTAAATCAACTAAAGTGTCTGTGCCTTTGAGATCGTAACGCTGAGAAATTTCCCTTTTTACTTGATCCAAAGTATTGACTAATTCCTGTCTATCAAAATCAGAAACTACATCAAATGAAAAACTTTCTGCCATAGTAAATTATTAATAGCTAAATATTATTAGCATAAATTATCTTTTAATAAGGGGAAATTGATTTATTTAATCAAAAAATAACAAACTAACCACTTTCCCCATTTCTTCCGCGCATCTACAACTATTTAACAAAGTTTCACTATCGTGAAAGGCAAAGCATATTAATTGATCGCACCTGGTAATAATTTCTTGATTACAAAGACTGCTTGCAAGTGGCAAAGGTAATTCATCATTTTCACTTTTTTCAACCAAATGCATAACCCTTTCGAGTTGATCTTTTATTTCGGGTATTTGTCTATCAAGACTTTGTGGTAATAAGACAGTTAATAATGATGGATTAATATCTAAGACAGCTCGAATAACAGCCGCATTGACACCTTGTGAACCAGAAGTAAGAATATTATGTCCTTCCTCTGCTAACGACCTTGCTATCAACTCAATTAAGTGGATATCGACAACTGGTACGTGCCTGCTGCCCAAAAAAGCAATTCTCCTTTTCCCATTATCTTGGAGTTTTGCAAGTTCTTGAGCTAAGGTATCAATGCCTTCAGTTGCTGGTAAATCTAAAGAGCGACTCAAAATAATATAGTTCCTATATTTGAAATTAGCATTTATCTGAAAAATTGCAGGGAAAATCTATCTTTTCGAGAATTCTTTGTAGATTTACATTCTCTTGAACTAATTGAATAGCATAGGAAGCTTTAATTGATTCATGTATTCTGACATGACCAAAGGCTTGTTCAATAATTTCCACGGAGGAAAGAGTATCTAATTCCACTTTCAAAATTGGCACCTCCAATTCCTCCGCTCTATGAATCAATTGTGACAAGGGATCTCCTATACCAGTTAAAATTAGGCATTGAGTCGAAGCCTCCAAAGCAGCGAGTTGGATATCAGTTCTATCAGCTCCAGTAACTACAGCCATATTTCGTCTTCTCCTGAAAAATTCCATTGCAGAATTCACCCCCATTGCACCAATACTTAATGTTTCCACAAGCAATTGATCTTTTTCAGGGCAACAAATTACTTGGGCATCTAGTCTTCTTACAAGCTCTCCGACGGTGACACTTCTAAGAAGTGGTGATTTAGGCATTACCCCAAACACTTCAATATCCAGATCTTTAAGAGAAGGTATTATTTCATTTTTAATTTTTTTGACCTCTTGTGGCAAAACACCGTTCAATACAACTCCGGCCAATTTCTCTCCTAATTGTTTTTTCGCATCAAGTAATGCATCCACACTTTTACAATCTTCCCATAGATTCACAATTAAAACTTTCGCATCTAAATCCTTAGCTAATTGTGGGAGACTTAAGCCATAAATCATACCTTCATGAAGACTTCCAGCTGCCTCTAAAATATTCAGACCTTCAAAATCATCATTAACCAATCCTTCAATCTGATCAAAACCTTTTCCTGGGAGTAAGTCTTTATTAAAGATTCTTTTTTCAGCTGATATATTATCCAATAATCCTACTGAGGAAATTAAATTCTCCTCTTCGATATTTAATGTAGATCCAATAAACTTAACATCATCATCTATTAATCCTTCATAAGACATTGAAGGAAGGTTAGTAAGTTCAATACATGTTGCTAGTGGTTTTCCAATGCGTACTTTTTTTTTCTTCTGTAAAAGTTTTTTTGCTATCCCAAGAACCATTGCAGACTTACCACTAAATGGCTCACATGAACCAATTAATAATATATCGCTCATAATTAGTAAAATTATTTATCAATAGGTTTAAGATAATATTTTTTTCAGAACTAAACAAATATTTATTTATGAGTTTTAATCAAATAAAAAATAAATAAATTTTTTTTGGTAAATTTATTTTAATTTATTGGTATCTCATAAAAATCAAGAAAAATGATAAATCCCACCAAAAACGAAAAAATTGTAGGAATTACCGGAGCCTCAGGTGCGCTAGGGAAAGAATTAACAAAATTGTTTCGTAAAAAAGGATATAAAGTGATTGGATTTACTCATAGAAAAACTAATTATGAAACAAATCTTGAATCTCCAAATGAATGGATTAAATGGAAATGTGGGAAGGAGTCATCATTAAAAAAACAATTAGAAAAGATAGATATTTTAATTTTGAACCATGGTATCTATGATTTGAGTAGAGAAAATTCCAATTATGAAAACTCGATAGAAATAAATGCATTAAGCAAATTCAAATTTTTAAATTTATTTGAAGATGTTGCTATAAGCAATGATTCACTTATAAAAAAAGAAATTTGGATAAACACATCTGAAGCAGAAATATTACCAGCCCTCAACCCCTCATATGAGATTAGTAAATCCCTAATTGGTAAATTAGTTTCTTTCAAAAAAAATCTTTTGGACAAAAATACAAAGAAAAAATTAATAATTAAAAAAATCATCCTAGGGCCTTTTAAATCAGAACTAAATCCTATTGGAATAATGAGTCCAAAATTTGTTTCTGAAAAAATTTATGATTTAGCTAATTCAAAAAACTACTTAATAATAATTAGTCCAAACCCTTTAACTTATCTACTTTTCCCATTGAAAGAATTTTTTAATTTTTTGTATTGCAAAATAATCTATAAGTATAAATCTTAGTGTCTAGAAATCTCTATCTGTCAATATTTCAATACCATCTTTTAAAACAACTATTGTATGCTCCCATTGGGCCGATAATTTTCCATCTTTTGTTATTACGGTCCATCTATCATTTAATGTTTTGCAAAATTTAGTCCCTTCATTAACAATAGGTTCCACAGCTAATGTCATTCCCTCACGAAGAACGACATTGGGTAACTCTTTAGTCCTAAAATTAAATACCGATGGTTCTTCATGAAGATTTCTTCCAACTCCATGTCCTGTATAGTCTTCAACAACACTAAAGCCATTTTTGAAAACAGTATCTTCGATTTTCCCAGCCACATCTAGCAGTGTATTCCCTGCTTTGATTTTCGAAAGTCCCGCATACAATGCTTCATAAGCTACATCGCTAAGATTTTGAGCCTTTGCACTAACTTCTCCCACACAAATTGATATACAACTATCCCCATGAAAACCATCTAAATATGCTCCTGTATCAATTTTAACTAAGTCACCATTTTTAATTATTTTATTTTTATTTGGTATTCCATGAACAACCTCATTATTGATACTAGAACAAATACTAGAAGGGAATCCATGGTAGCCCTTAAAACTTGGAATAGCTCCAAAACTTTTTATCCTCTTTTCTGCGAAATCATCTAAATCTTTTGTGCTCATTCCAGGTTCAATTAACTCATTAATTTCCCTCAAAACAGTTGCTACAATCCTGCTAGATTTTTTCATCAAATTTATTTCACGTGAAGACTTTATTTCAATTCCTCTTCTCCTCTGAATAAAAGGAACTTGATCATTAGCCTTGGAATTATTTTTATTTAACAAAAGATCTGCAAAATGTCTCATTGGAATAAATAATGGTATTAGGTAAAAATCTTCAAAATAGCCATTATGGGCTTGGCTATCTTAAATCTATCAATAACAATGGGAAAGAAACAAAAATGAAAATTTTATTTAATTCTAGGCAATTTCATAAGGCTTTGGCGCCTTGGGTTTTTCTTCCATTATTTATATCTTCGATTACGGGCCTTTTTTATAGGTTTTCAAAAGATATATTAGGCTATTCTAGAGAACAAGTTCATTGGTTAATGTCTCTACATGAGGGCGAATGGCTTGGAGATAATGGAGAACTAATATACGTAATATTAAATTCCCTTGGAGTTTTATGGATGCTCGTAACGGGATTCCAAATGTTTTCAAAATCAATTTCATTTACCAAAAAGGTTACTAAAGGTGAGTCAAAAGGTTAAGATATTAAACTTGTAGGATAAAAAAGACCAAAATGGCCAAAGAGAAACAAGAGAAGGAATTAGAAACCGTTACTAAAGCTGACGCATCAGTTGATGTAGCAGTTGAACAAAAAGGGGAAAACTCGGTTTCTGAAACTACGCAAAGCATAAGCGCATCCAACCTTATTAAGGAATTTGAAGATGAACAATTAAAAAAAGAATTACCTGAAATTTATGTTGGCGACACTGTTAAAGTTGGAGTAAAAATTACGGAAGGTAATAAAGAAAGAGTGCAACCTTATGAAGGTGTTGTCATAGCAAAAAGGCATGGAGGCATCAACCAGACTATTACAGTTAGAAGAATTTTTCAGGGTATAGGTGTTGAAAGAGTATTTATGCTACATAGTCCACAAGTTGCCTCTCTAAAAGTTGAACGTAGAGGTAAAGTAAGGAGAGCTAAATTATTCTATCTGAGAGATAGGGTAGGAAAAGCTACTCGCGTAAAACAACGCTTTGATCGATAAAGTTGTAAATTAATCAACTTATTGGTCACAAAGGCGCTTATAATCATTTAAATGCGTCGTTAGTTCAGTTGGTAGAACGCAGGTCTCCAAAACCTGATGTCGGGGGTTCAAGTCCTCCACGACGCGTTTGATCAACATTATGTAAATCATTTTTTCATAAGATGGAGTTAGATCTTCAACCTGGGGACGTAGTTAAAGTCCTCGAATCTGCAGCTTTAGGATGGGTTCGTGCAAGAGTCATCAGAGTTAAGTCTGGTGGGAGAGTTGTCGTACAAAGTGACCAAGGCAGAGAATTTACTGCTAGAGGCAACCAAGTTAGGTTGATAGAACCTGCTGGTTTTAGACCTCAAAAATAAACAGTTGTTTATATGAAGGTAGCTCTAAAACTAACTATTTCTGTAAATCCTCAAATTATAAAATTTTTTTATTACAACACCATAAATTAAGTATTATGATCTGATAATTTTAAGAATGGAGTTCTAAATAAATTTAGAACAAAACTCTGGGACCGTAGTTCAACTGGTTAGAGCACCGCCCTGTCACGGCGGAAGTTGCGGGTTCGAATCCCGTCGGTCCCGTTTTTTCTAAAAAAAATTTGGAAAAACGTTTAAGACTAGCCCCGAGTCCTACGGGTTTATTTCATATCGGGACAGCGCGAACAGCATTATTCAACTGGTTGTATGCACAAAAAATAGGCGGAAAATTTCTTATCAGAATAGAAGATACAGATTTTCTTAGATCTAAATCTGAATATACAAAAAATATATTAGAAGGATTGAAATGGCTTGGACTTAAATGGGATGAAGAACCCATTAAGCAAAGTGACCGAATTTCGATTCACAAAAGTTATATCAAAAAGCTATTGGAGTGTGGAGCTGCATATAGGTGCTTTACAACAGAAGATGAAATTTCTGAATTAAGAGAAAAACAAAAAAAGAAAGGATTACCTCCAAAGCATGATAATAGACACAGAAGTCTTTCAAAAGAAGAAATAGAAACATTCATATCCCAAGGCAGGACTTCAGTTATAAGGTTTAAGATTGATGAAAAAGTTCAAATTAAATGGGTAGATCAGATAAGAGGCGAAATCAAATGGCAAGGGAAGGATTTAGGTGGTGATTTAGTTTTGTCAAGAAGGGCAAAAGGATATGAGATTGGAGATCCTTTGTATAATCTTGCAGTTGTAATTGATGATAATTTCATGAATATTACTCATGTTGTAAGGGGTGAAGATCATATCTCAAACACTGCAAAACAAATATTGATTTATAAAGCGTTAAATTTTAATTTGCCAACTTTTTCGCATACACCCTTAATACTAAATTCTGAAGGGAAAAAATTATCTAAGAGAGATTGCGTAACTTCAATCGACGAATTTAAAGATATGGGATATTTACCAGAGGCCTTATCGAACTATATGGCCTTTTTAGGTTGGTCTCCAAAATCTGCCGACAGAGAAATACTTTCACTTGAAGAGATTTCTGAAATTTTTGACTTATCAGAAATAAATAAAGCTGGAGCCAAATTCAGTTGGGAAAAACTCAACTGGATTAATTCTCAATATATAAAAAATATGGAATCAATTAAGTTAAGTGAGATCATGAGGAAATACTGGGATGATTATGGTTGGGTGCCGCCATCTCAAGAATGGGCTTATAAATTAGCAATTTTGCTAAGAGACTCTATGACTCTTTTAAAAGATTCAATTGATCAATCAAAACCATTTTTCTTAATACCTTCAATTCAAAAAGAAGGTCAAGATTTTCTGGAAAATAAGGATAGCAAATTATCTCTAAAACTAATCTTAAATTATTTAATTGATCAAAATACTTTTAAATTAAATAAAGAAAAAGCCAAAGAAATAATAAACGAAATCTCAAAAATGCATAATATTAAAAAAGGGATATTAATGAAATCTTTAAGAGTAGCCTTTTTTGGATCTCTCAGTGGGCCAGATTTAATTCAAAGTTGGGAGCTTTTAGCAGAGAGTAAAACTGATAGAACTCGAATTGAAAGGTGTCTTTAATCAATCTAAATTATTTTTTTTGGGTTAATTCAAGCCTATTTGCCAAAGGTTTAGCTGAAAGACCTTGTATTCCTACTGTCATTAAAATAGTAAGAAAAACTAAACCTTGTAGACGGCCAGCCCCAAGGATACCAGCCTGCTCTAATCTGATAGAAAAAAGAGAAGCTACAGCTGCAGTAACAATTCCTCTTGGGGCTAACCAGGCTAAAAATATTTTTTCTTTTAAGTTCAAGTCTCTCCCAATTGTTGCTATCCAAATAGAGATAGGGCGAACAATTACCATCAACATAAAAACGCAAACAACCCCTCCCCAGCCAAGCGGACTTAATTCACCCCAAGAAACGTCAGCGGCCAAAAGAGGGAAAAGAACTGTAATTGCTAATTGAGCTAATTCACCTATTAGATTATCCAATCTCTCTTTGTCTATAACTTCTCTTTTGCCTACAATAAAACCTGCCGCGACTGAAGCCGGCAAACCTGATTCTGGTAAAAAATATTCGCAAATTCCATACACAAGGAAAATAAATCCGAGGGTTACTTGAAGCTCTATACCAAATGAGGCTTCATTTTTTATTTTTTTTAAAATTTCTGATAGTAACCAACCTGCACTTAATCCGATTAAAACTCCTCCCCCTAATCTTTGCATTAATGCTATAAATACATCGTTAATCCCACGAAGGTCTCCTAAAGTCAGTTCTAAAAGCAGTAATGCTAGTACTGCACCAATTGGTTCAAGCAACAAACCCTCAGCTTTTAAAACTTCCGAGAGTGGGGAGGCTAATTTTATTTGTTCCACTAATGGAGAGACAACTGTTGGTCCAGTAGCTAGAACTATGGCACTATATATTCCTGCGACTTGCCATGAGAGGCCAGCCAGCCAATGAGCAATAAAAATTCCAGATGATAATGAAATAAAAAGTCTTACCAATGAAATTTTCAAAACAGTATTTCTTATATTCCCCTCAGGCAGTTTTAAATTTAATCCCCCTTCAAAAAGAACCAAACAGACCAAAAGCCCCACAATAGTTTCAAGCCCTTGCCCGAGATCTAAAGGCTCAACTAGTCCTAAACCTGATCTTCCAATGAATAATCCAGAAAGCAATAAAATAACAACACTTGGGAATCCTGTAAAAGAAGAAAATAATCGAGCGCAAGCACCTGCAAATACAGTTATTCCCCAAAGTAATCCGAGCCTTTCAGGCGTCATATAAAATTATAAATAATAAAATATTCATTATTTTGATTAAATCAATAATATTATCTCAAGTCCAATAAATACAATACTTTTTAATTTAATTCATCAACCGAAAAAGAGTAATTTTAAAAATTCTTTCAAAACTAATTTTTAGAAAATTAATTTTATTTCTATAAAGAAAAATGGCTTATTAAAGCAATAATTATAAGAATAATTCCTATACCAACAGTTGCCATCCTTCCATTCCATATTTCAGCTTGAGGGGTAAAACCTCTTTTCCACAAATTCAGTTCCTTTTTATCAACGAAGTTTTTTGTCTCTTTAATCTCGATTTTAGGTTGTTTGTTCATTGAAATTAGAAAGGAGGATTTTCTTCATAAAGGGTATTTGCTTGTTCAATTGATAGTCTTCCTGCGACACCTAATTTAAGGGAACTTAAATGATCCTTAAATTTGATTCTGAACAACGCCGCCGCTCCAATCATTGCCGCATTATCTGTACAAAGATCAAGAGGAGCTAAATGAACTTTAATAGATTTTTTACTAGCTTCACTAATCATCATTTTTCTTAATGTATTGTTAGCAGCCACTCCCCCAACCACAACAACATTATCCAAGCTATGATCTTCTGCGCATTTTATTGTTCTCTCTACCAACACCTCTGCGACTACTCTCTCAAAACTTGCAGCAATATCTGAAATTGGAACTGTTTTCCCATCCAAACTTATTCTCTCAACTAATCTTAATACGGCAGTTTTTAGACCACTAAATGAGAAATCATATTTGAGAAATCCACCTTTTTTATCAGAGATCTTACATTTTGGTAAATTAAATTTCATAGAGTCCCCATTTTTAGCAATCTTTTCAATCGCCGGTCCTCCTGGATAACTAAGACCTAATAGCCTGCCAACTTTATCAAAGGCTTCTCCAGCAGCATCATCAAAACTTTTCCCGAGTCTTTGCATCCCCCTTCTATCATCAACCTTTATCAATTCAGTATGCCCGCCGCTAACAAGTAATGTAAGAAAAGATTTCTTTGGATAGTTTTCTGAAAATAGAATTGAAGATAAATGCCCCTCCAAATGATGAATTCCCAAAAATGGTTTTGAATGTAACATGCAAAGTGATCTTGCAGTTATAGAGCCAACTCGTAAACAACCAACTAATCCAGGAGCTACAGTTGACGCAATATAATCGACTTCCTCAATTTTAATTTTTGATTCTTCTAAAGCCTTATCTAAAACAAAAGGTAATAACTCTAAATGCTTTCTAGCTGCAAGTTCAGGCACAACTCCTCCCCATTTTGAATGATCTTCAATTTGAGAGGCGATTATATTTGAATGTATTCTGAAAGTATCGCCAATATTAGAAACTATTGAGACAGATGTCTCATCACAACTTGTTTCAATAGCTAAAACTTTATGCATTTTTGATTCAACTTGTTTTATTTTAATATTAATTTCTTACTTAACACACTACAAGGAATTAAAGATTGCAACTTATGAAATTCTTTTTTTCAATCATAACCTCAGTTTTTCTGTTCCTCGGAATTACTCCAATTGCTTTAGCTGCAAATGGGCCTGCCTTAAACGCAGATAGAGCTAGCACAGAATATACTGCTTCAGCCCTCACAAAATGCTCTGAGAATCCTAAATTCATTGAGAGAGCAAATTCTGCAACTACTCAAAAAGACATCGCAAGATTTGAAAGATATGGGAAAGCATCATGCGGAGATGATGGTCTTCCACATTTAATAATTGGACCTCCTCTTGAGCCATGGGGAGCCCTTTTAAATAGAGGTCATGAAGGAGATTTACTTATTCCAGGAGTATTATTCATTTACATTGCTGGAATTATAGGTTGGTCAGGAAGAGAGTATCTTATTGAATCAAAAAAGACTAAGAATCCAGCAGATCTTGAGATCATTATTGACCTAGACTTAGCCAGAAAATGTCTTGTAAAAGGAGCGCAATGGCCTCTTCTTGCTAATAAACAAGGTAGAAATGGAGATTTAAGAGAGAAAGATAACAATATTACACTTAATGGTCCTCGCTAAACATCCTTAAAAAACTTTCATAAAACAAATGTTCAAAATTCTAAACACAAAATTTGTCAGATCTGCTCCAGTGGTAGCAGCAATTTGGCTAAGCCTTACAGCTGGAATAATTATTGAATTTAATAGGTTTTTCCCAGATTTATTATTCCATCCAATGAGTTGATAAAGAAAAATAATCAAGTTTTTATTAACTTGATTATTTTTTTTGCTGTTTCATCAACATTGTGATTTGTTAATGCAAAATCAAATTGATTTGATACTGAAATCTCATAATTAGCCCTTGAGAGTCTTTTTTTAATTGCCTCCTCTTTTTCTGTACCTCTATTTCTTATTCTTCTCTCTAACTCTTCTTTATCCGGAGGAAGTAAAAATATTGACAGTGAATTAGGAAACTGATTTTTTATTTGCCTTGCACCCTCTACTTCAATTTCAAGTAGTACGGTAAATCCTTTTTTAATTTTCTCATCAACAGAAGACAAAGGTGTACCGTAGTAGTTTCCAGCGAATTGAGCCCATTCAAGGAACAGGTTTTGTTCAATCATTTCTTTAAACTTTTCTTTATTTAAAAAGTAGTAATTTTCTCCTTCTTTCTCTCCCTCTCTAGGTTCTCGAGTAGTTGCAGATATTGAAAGCCAAAATTTTTTTTCTTTACCTAATATTTCTTTAACAACTGTTCCTTTACCTACCCCGCTGGGTCCAGTAAGGATAATGAGTTTTTTTTGATTTTTCATATTAAATTTTTTACAGTAAAATAACATCTTGTGAATTAAGAAGGAAAAATGCAAAAAGGTGTTCCACAGATAATGGACATTACATCTATTAGATCTGTCTTGCATTATTTGACAAGGAATATCTTACCTACAAAGTTTGAAACTGCCCAACAACCAGAGCCTAATACAATTCAATTATGTTTCAGAGGGGTTGATTCTCAAACATGGTTAGAAGTTTCATGGAATGGGGACTCTCCAAGAATACTAAAGATAAATAGGCCAGAAAAGATTGGGAGAGAAAGCACACTTTCTAAACAAATAAGATATGGATTAAAGTATATGGCTTTAATTTCGATTGATCAAGATGATTTCGAGAGAGTTATAAAATTTAGTTTTGCGAAAAAACCTGGAGATGAAATTAATAAGTATTTAATTTTTGAATTAATGGGAAAACATAGTAATATTTTTTATCTGGATAATAAACATAAAATAATTGCCGTTGGTAAACAAATTAAATCAAGTCAATCTAGTTTTAGAACAATTTCAACAGGATCAATTTATTCTGGCCCTCCAGTCAATCTCAAAAAACAACCTAGAGAAGATGAGTCTTTTCAATCATGGAAAGACTCAATTTCAATAGTACCTGAGTCTTTGAAATACTGTTTAATAAATACCTATCAAGGAGTAAGCCCTATCCTCACAAAACAATTAGAGGTTGTTAGCGCAACTGTTAATTCAGAAATAATGGAAAAAAATATTGATTTCATTAGCAACTCAGACTTAAAGGAGATATTTAAAAATTGGAAGATTTGGATAAACAGGTTTAAAAACAATAACTTTAATTTTTCTACATTCAACAAAGATTTTTATTGCGTTTGGTTTTTTGATAAGGAAATTAATTGCGAAAATAAAATAGATTTATGCACCAGCTTAGAGAATTATTATGATTATCATCTGAAACAAAAAAAACTTGAATTATTAGAAAAGAAAATTGAAGGGATAATTATTAAACAGACCAATACTGAGAAAAAGAATTTAAATATTCAATATGATCTTCTGACAAAATCAGAAAACCACGAGATATATAAAGTAAAAGCTGATAATATATTCTCTTCACTTGAAATTAAAAAACAAGATATTATAAAGGGACAAAAACTATATAAAAAATCAAAAAAATTAAAGAGGTCTAGAGAATTAATAAAAGAAAGATTAAGTATTTACAAAACAAATATAGAGAGATTAGACGAATTCACTACGCTTCTAGAAAATCTAAATTCTTTAAATCATGAAAAACTTTCTATGAGAATCAAACTACTAGAAGAAATTATGGAAGAAATTTGTAACGAGTTTAATATTAATATCAAGAAGCAAAGAGAAGATCAGAAAAGTACATATGAGATAGAGTCTTCACCAATTCAAGTTGACACTCCCACAGGTTTAAAGCTTCAGGTAGGTCGAAATATGAGGCAAAATGATTTAATAAGCTTTAAGTTCTCAAAAAAAGGCGATTTATGGTTTCATGCACAGGAATCACCAGGCAGTCATGTAGTTTTGAAGTCTTCATCTCAAGTAGCATCTGAACAAGATCTTCAAATAGCTGCAGATTTAGCTGCCTTATTTAGTAAGGCAAAAAGAAACATTAAAGTTCCAATTAATTTAGTAAAGATTAAAGATTTGCAAAAAATCAAAAACGGAGGACCAGGTTGCGTTTCCTTTAAAAATGGAGAAATTATTTGGGGAAATCCTACAAGAGGAGAAGTTTACATTAAAAAAAATCTTAAAACAGTAATTTAGTTTATAATAAAAAAAATTTTTAAATTTAAATGTTTGATTTTCTTTTAGGCACTCATGAATTTTTAGGAAATCATAGTTTTCCAGAATTTATTGTTGGTTATCTATTTGGTGCTGCATTAATAATTGGAGCTCCTACTGTTTTCTTACTACTTGCCTTCGTAAGTGCTTTAATGAAAACAAATGGGAAAATGGGTGGATATAGAGAATATGAAACTTATGGTGAATCATCTTTAAATGATGCACCTCCTTTCTTATTACCAGATCCAACAAATCCTAAATTAAGCAAATAATTAAGTCTATCGAAAAATAAATTGGACTTTGACAATAGTAGTTTTAAACCTTTTTCTTACACAATTTTTATCAAATAATGAGAGGTACAGGTCAAAGTGACAAAAAATCATCAGATACGATGACTTTTAGTGATCATTTGGAGGAGCTTCGTCAAAGGATACTAAACTCAATTTACTCAATATTTATTTCAATATTTTTTAGTTTTCTCATCATAAAGCCATTAATATCTTTTTTAGAAATTCCAGCTGGGGATATTCATTTACTACAACTTGCTCCAGGAGAGTTTTTATTTGTCGCTATTAAAGTTGCAGGTTACAGCGGATTGATAGTTTCTATGCCTTATATTTTTTATCAAATAATATTATTCATTTCTCCTGGTTTAACAAAACAAGAAAAAAGCCTTATCTTGCCAGCAGTTTTTGGTTCAGGTCTTCTATTTTTTTTAGGATTAATTTTTTCATGGTGGATATTAGTCCCTGCAGCAATACATTTCTTCATTAGTTTCGGTGCTGATATTGTTGAACCAACTTGGTCTATAGAAAGATATTTTGATTTTGTTCTCTTATTAATGTCTAGTACTGCAATAGCTTTTCAATTGCCAGTATTACAATTTATTCTTGGTTCTCTTGGAATAATCACAACAGAAAAAATGATTTCAAATTGGAAGATAGTTGTAATTTCCTCTGCAATATTATCTGCAGTGATTACCCCTTCAACTGACCCATTGACTATGTCATTGCTATCTATATCGATTGTGTTTTTATTTTTTGTGGGTACTGGATTAACTTATTTATCAGAAAATCTTAAGTCAAAAACTCTTTCATCTTCTCATTAAGATCTAATTGCAAGCTGACAGCTCTACCTAACCTTGGCTTAGCATTGACTTTCTTTAGCCATTCCCTTACTTCTTCTGAATATCCACATCTATTTAAAATCTCGATTTTATCAGCTATCGATTTTTTATATTCATCTTCACTTAAAGGGAATGATTCCTGTCCAAGAAATCCCCACATCATTTGAAAATACACGAATTTTCCTCTTCTAAAGAGTCTAAAATCATATTTTTTCCCCCAGCGATGAATCAGATAATGTATAACTTCATCTACTAGCAATGGGTTCATTTAAATCAATTAATTAAGACTTCCTAAACTTTTACTTTAAATTATTAAAAGTCCTATCTATTTGCAACAGAAATTGAACAATTTGCTCCATAATAACTAATAAATAACAGAACCAAGTAGCGAATGACTCAATTAAGTTCCAATGATGTCCCTTCTATGGGTCGAAGGCAATTTATGAATCTTCTTACATTTGGTACTGCAACTGGTGTAGCTTTAGGAGCCCTTTACCCTGTAGCGAATTATTTCATGCCTTTAAGAGCAGGCGGTGGTGGAGGTGGAACTTCTGCTAAAGATGAATTAGGGAATCCAATAACTAAGACAGGTTGGTTAGCTACCCATCAAGCAGGAGATAGAAGTCTAGTTCAGGGTCTAAAGGGAGATCCAACTTATTTAATAGTTAATGAGGGTGGGGACATAGGAGAATTTGGTTTAAATGCAATTTGTACTCATTTAGGTTGTGTTGTCCCATGGGATAGTGGTGCTAATAAATTCATATGTCCTTGTCATGGCAGTCAGTACGATACTAATGGGAAGGTAGTAAGAGGGCCTGCGCCTTTATCTTTAGCTCTAGCTCATGTCGATATTGAAGATGATGCTGTACTCGTCAAACAATGGTCAGAAACTGACTTTAGAACTAATGAAAATCCATGGTGGGCATAAAAAAAATGAAAGGTCTTAAAAATCAAATCATGAAAAAAACAAGTTTATTTATCTGTACTCTGCTTTTCATTTCAAGCATTGTATTTTATCCAGAGATCAGTTTTGCTTATCCATTTTGGGCTCAGCAAAACTACGAATCCCCAAGAGAAGCCACAGGTAAGATAGTCTGTGCAAATTGTCATCTAGCTCAGATGCCTACAATTGCAGAGGTTCCACAATCTGTTGGAGCAGACAGTGTTTTCAAAGCTGTAGTCAAAATACCCTACAAAAATGATTTAAAAGAGATAGGGGCTGATGGTTCGGAAGTCCCATTACAAGTTGGTGCTGTTGTAATGCTGCCTGATGGCTTTAAACTTGCTCCACAAGAAAGATGGACCGAAGAAATAAAAGAGGAGACAGAAGGGGTTTATTTCACTAACTACAGTGAAGAGAAAGATAATATTATTATTGTCGGACCTTTACCTGGCGATACCAATAAAGAAATCATTTTCCCTGTACTTTCCCCTGACCCATCCACTAATAAAGAATATCACTATGGGAAATACTCGTTACATATTGGTGGCAATAGAGGTAGAGGTCAGGTATATCCAACTGGAGACAAGAGCAATAATGTAGTATTCACTTCTTCCACCGCAGGAACTATAAATTCAATCGAAACAATTGAAGATGGTAGCTATCAAGTCAATATAGAAAACGATAATGGTGAAATAACTACTGAAGCAGTGCCTGTTGGTCCTCAACTTATCGTAAAAGCGCAAGACAAAATTAATGTAGGTGACCCTCTTACTAACGATCCCAACGTTGGTGGCTTTGGGCAATTAGATGCTGAGGTTGTACTTCAGAGCCCATATAGAGTTATAGGATTGATTGCATTCTTCATTGGTGTAGGCTTAACACAAATTCTTTTAGTGTTAAAGAAAAAACAAGTAGAAAAAGTGCAAGCAGCAGAGGGTATCTAACTTTCTCTAAATGCTTATACTTCAAGCTTTTATACAATCTCCAGGAGAAACTTTTTTAAATTTAGGATTTATAACTATTAGATGGTACGGACTTCTTATTTCGGTTTCAGTTTTAATAGGCTTATTTGTCTCTAAAAAACTTGCAAAGGCAAGAAATATTAACCCCGAGTACATTAGTGAAATACTTCCATCATTAATAATCTCTTCAATAATTGGTGCTAGAGCTTATTACGTAATTTTTGAGTGGAGGCAATATAGCGGAGAGAACTTTTTTACTTCTTTTGAACTATTCAATAACATCATTCAAATACCTTCTTTTCTTGCAGTTTGGGAAGGAGGCATAGCAATCCATGGAGGTCTAATTGGAGGATTAATATCTATTATCTATTTCTGTAAGTCGAAAAAAATTAATTTAAAAACTTTTATAGATATATTAATACCCTCGATTATTCTTGGACAATCAATAGGAAGATGGGGAAATTTTTTTAATAATGAAGCCTTTGGAATTCCTACAAATTTGCCTTGGAAATTATTTATACCTATCCAAAATAGGCCTTTAGAATTTATTAATTATGAAT
>QCNA01000017.1 GCA_003213375.1 Prochlorococcus sp. AG-424-A03
AACTTTTTTTGTAACTGATAGAGGAGAATTTCCTAAATCAAAGCCCTCAATCTTCTTTCCGCCCCTCTCTCCAAGCATTAGTCTCTTTTCGGCTTGCCACTTTATTGCAGATTCTTTTAATAAATCTAAATCTGCAAATACTTGTATTGAATCAGCTCCATTTTTTAAAGCCCATGAAATTGTGGTTGTAGCTCTTAAAACATCAATGACAACCGCAATATCTGGACTTACTTCTGGAACATCCTTTGCAACGTGATAATAAGTAAGATTAATAATCAAATCCTTTTTTCTAATTTTATTATAGAAAACAGTTACTTAATTTGATTATTTTTTTTTTAAAACAAACTTATTGATAATATATAACTAATTAGTTTTAACAGAAATCTTATCAAGTATTTAATTTGAAAATGAATAATATCCGCACAATAAAAGGTGGAATTAATTTAAAAGGAAAAGTAAGAGTACCTGGAGATAAATCTATTTCTCATAGAGCTTTAATAATAGGTAGTATTGCTAAAGGTGAGACGACTATCGAAGGGTTTTTACATTCTGAAGATCCACTTTCAACTGCTGATTGTCTAAGAAAGTTAGGTGTAAATATTCCAGAAATAAAAAATAATGAGCCTTTTACGATTTCAGGATTGGGTCTTGATGGATTTAAAGAGCCCAAAGAAATTCTAAATTGTGGGAATTCCGGAACAACTATGAGATTATTAATGGGGTTACTTGCCGGTCAAGAAGGCAAGAATTTCATCTTAACTGGTGACATTTCTCTTAATGAGAGGCCAATGGGGAGAGTGGGCAAACCATTATCTTTGATGGGTGGCAAAATTTTTGGTAGAGAAAAAGGAAACAAAGCTCCAATCTCAATTGATGGAAATAAATTAAAAGGATGTGTTATAGGAACCCCTGTAGCGAGCGCTCAAGTAAAATCTGCAATCTTATTGGCAGGCCTCAAAGCTTCTGGAACCACTTCTGTTATTGAACCAGCATCTTCAAGAGATCATACTGAAAGAATGTTAAAAGCATTTGGAGCAGACATCAGTATCAGAGGAGAATTAGGAAGGAATGTAGTTATCAAGTCAGGGGGTAACTTAATTGGCCAGAGAATATTGATTCCTGGAGACATAAGCTCTGCTTCTTTTTGGATGATTGCTGCATCTATTGTTCCAAATTCAGAGATTTTAATTCAGAATGTAGGACTAAATCCCACTAGAACAGGGATTTTAAATGTAATGGATTCAATGGGGTGTGATTATGAGATTTTAGATAAAACTACTATTGCAGGTGAACCTATTGGATCTATTAAAGTAAAGACTTCAAAAAATTTAAGATCATTCACTATTGAAGGAGATATTCTCCCAAAACTTATAGATGAAATTCCTATCCTTACTGTGGCTGCCTGTTTTTGTAATGGAATTTCTGAAATTAAGGATGCACAAGAATTAAGAGTTAAAGAGACAGATAGATTAAAAGTCATGGCACGACAGTTACAAAAATTCGGTGCTGAAATAACAGAAAAAGAGGATGGGTTAATTATTAATGGGCAATCAAAATTTCATTCTGCGGAGGTAGATAGTGAGACAGATCACCGAGTAGCAATGAGTCTTGCTATTGCTTCACTTCTTGCTAAAGGTACCTCAAAAATCATGAGATCTGATGCTGCTAGCGTCTCGTATCCAACTTTTTGGGAAGAGCTGGCCAAACTAACGAACTAATAACAAGCCTAAAAAGTTTTTGTCTGAATTAATAGAAGTTTTAACTAAAGATGGTAGTTACTCTTTAAGAAGTGTGTTTTTTGAAGAGAACTTCCATAGTTTATTGGGCGCATTGGAGGAAACAAAGTCAAAGTTTACAGCTACTTCTAATTTGCAAAGATTTAAGGGCGAATCTCTCAATGTTTTAGATATATGTTTTGGTTTAGGATACAATTCAGCTTCTTTATTAGATGAATTAATAAAACAAAAATCAAATTTAAATTTATATGCATTGGAGATTGATAAAAAGCCTCTTGAATATTCGCTTAGAAATGAATCATTCCTTAAGTTATGGGATCCAAAAGTAAAAAAAATATTTGAATCAATTTATCGAAAAGATTACTTTGAGGATCAATTTTTTAAATGCAATATTTTGTGGGGTGACGCTAGAGAAAAAATTAACATTATTCCTTCCTCTATTAAATTCGATCTGATTTATTTAGATGGTTTTTCTCCTCAAAAATGCCCACAAGTATGGACGATTGAATTCTTATCCAAAGTCACAGAAAATCTTAATCCTCAGGGTTATTTAATAACTTATTCTTCATCAGCGGCAGTAAGAAAAACCTTAAGAAATCTTGGATTAGAAATTTTTACTATTAAGCCAAGTTTTAAAAACAGAAGTTTTTGGAGTCAGGGAACTGTCGCAATATCAAAATTTGACAAGAATAAATTGAAACCTAATTTCAATTTTGAAAAGTTATCTTTAATGGAAGAAGAACATCTCTTAACTAAAGCTAGTATTCCATATAGAGATCAAGATTTGAACTCAAGTAAAGACGATATAATCAGGAGAAGATTAAATGAGCAATTATTCTCAAATCTATTATCTACAAATATATGGAGAGAGAAGTGGGGAATGACGAAGTTATCCGTTAAGAGTTAGATTTAAATTAGGATTTAGAATAAACATGTTAAGTGTTGCGATATTAGCGGCAGGCAAGGGCACTAGGATGGAAAGCTCATTGCCAAAAGTTTTACATAAAATTTCTGGCAAAAGTCTTCTACAAAGAGTAATTGAT
Organism: Prochlorococcus sp. AG-424-A03; assembly: GCA_003213375.1. GTDB lineage: Bacteria > Cyanobacteriota > Cyanobacteriia > PCC-6307 > Cyanobiaceae > Prochlorococcus_A. The sequence goes on from QCNA01000017.1 coordinate 2,780, forward strand.
TCATGTGTAGAATTAAAACCTGATCAAATTTTCGTAATTACTGGACACAAAACAAAAGAAGTACAAAAGTCAATCCCAAAGGATAAAAAAATCCAAGTTGTTGTTCAAGAACCTCAATCAGGAACCGGTCATGCAATCCAGGTACTTTGTAAAGAAGTAAAAAAACATGAAGGGAATCTTTTGGTACTTAACGGCGATGTACCACTCATTAGGCCTAGTACTCTAAAAAGACTTTTGTATTTACACGATTCAAAAAATGCTGATGTTTCTTTAATCACTACAAAGAAAACAAATCCTCATGGATATGGCAGAGTTTTTTTGAAGGGGGACTTAATAGAGAGAATTGTTGAAGAAAAAGATTGCAATGATCTAGAAAGAGGAAATCCATTAATAAATGCAGGTGTTTACTGTTTTAACTGGGGTAACTTGTCAGAAATAATTAATACCTTGCAAAGCAATAATAATCAAAAAGAGATTTACTTAACAGATACAATATCTTTGCTAAAAAATTCTTTCAGTCTCGAGGTAGATGACAATGGAGAGCTTCAAGGAATTAATAACAGAATTCAACTATCAGAGTGCGAGGAATGTATTCAGAATTCAATTAAAGAAAAACATATGCTTAATGGTGTAACTTTTATAAATAAAGCAAGTTGTTCAATTAGTGAAGAAGTTGAAATTGGTAAAGATGTAATCATAGAGGCTAATACACATATAAGAGGAAATACGAAAATAAATAGTCATTGCATTATCGGTCCAAATACTTTTATTGAAAATTCTAATGTGGGATTACAATGTGAAATTTCAAACTCTACTGTTTATGATTCTCACATAATGGATCATATAAAAATTGGCCCTTATAGTCATATAAGACCTAATTCCAAAATATCTTCTCATAGCAAAATAGGTAATTTTGTTGAGATCAAAAATAGTCAACTAGAGGAAGAATCTAAAGTTAACCATCTAAGTTATATTGGTGATTCTGTTATTGGTAGATCTACAAATATTGGAGCAGGGACTATTACTGCGAATTTTGATGGACAGAAAAAATATCAAACAAAAATTGGTAAAAATTCCAGTATTGGAGCAAACACAGTTTTTGTAGCGCCAATAAATCTAGGGGAATCAGTAACAACAGGTGCAGGTTCAGTGATCACAAAAGACTCTAAAGATAATTCACTAGCGATCTCAAGAACTAAGCAAGTAAATATAGAGAATTGGAAAAAAAAGAAATCCTGATCTAGTTAATTAATTCAATAATTTTTTCAAGTTGCCAACATCTGCTCCCTTTTATAAGAACAGAATCACCTTTTTTTGTAGATTTGTTTATTACTTGAGGTACATCCTTAATATTATTAAAAACTAAAAATTTACTCTTATCTTTTAGAAAATTGGTGTAATTTTTTTCATTCTCTTTATCGCAAATAAATAAACACTTTTCTATATCTGAATTATTTATTAAGTTGAATATTTCTATGTGATATTTTTCAGATTCTTTTCCCAATTCTTGCATACTACCAAATATGAAAAATTTATTTTTCGGTTTTCCAAGCAGGTTTTTAATACATGCTTTTACTGACTCTGGCGAAGCATTATATGATTCATCATATATTGTTGTTTTTACTGATTTAAGAATTTTATTCCTTCCACCTAAACTTACAAAATCAAATTTATTAAAGCTTGCAAAATCAATGCCTAGCTCTTTAGCAACTGCATAAGCAAATAAGAAATTCGAAGCATTGTGAAATCCCTCAAATGAAATTTCAAAGGTATTTTCTTCAATTAAAATTGTTTTATTCGAAGGATTATAAAATCCTCGCAAATCATTATCTCTCTCTAAACTCTCCTTTTGATTTTCTATATTTAATAGTTTTACTTTTATCACTCTACCTTTCCAAAATTCTTTCAAAGTTTTTTCGAGGAATGGATCATTTGCTGGAATTATTACAACTCCTTCTGGATTTAAGAACTTACTAATTTCACACTTTGCATGCGCAATATTTTTTTTTGAGCCTAACAATCCAATATGAGCTGTACCAATGTTAGTAATAACTGCAATATCCGGTTCACTGTATTTAGATAAATTCTCTATCTGCCCAAGACCTCTCATCCCCATCTCAAGAACTAAAGCTTTATCCTCTGTATTTGTAGCAAGAATAGTAAGGCCAACTCCAATCTCATTATTGAAATTTGCATGAGATATTTTAATTCTTCCAAGTTTATTTAGGACTCCACCAATCATTTCTTTTGTTGTTGTTTTACCAACTGAACCAGTTATTGCAACAATAGGAATATTTAATTTTTTTCTTTTTAGCAATGCTAATTTTTGAAATGCCTCTAATGTGTCATTTACAACCCAATAAGGAAAATCACTAGGAATTAATCTCTGCATACCTTTTTTTATAACTACTGATTTAACTCCTTTATCTAAAACATTTGGAAGAAAACTATGTCCATCAAATTTTTTACCCTCGATAGCTATAAAAAGTTCATTTTTTAATAAAGTTCTACTATCAATACTTATATTTTTAAAATTTAAAGAATCTCTTTTCCCCTCGCTCAGATTTTTAATATCCCCCAAAACATTGTTTAATTCTGATAAAGAGAATTCCATTAAAAATTTAAGTCATACTTTTTTTATAAGAGGGATCTGCCGATTGTCCATAAGAGAATTTTTCAATTTCAGCAAAATCTGGAGATGGTTCTTTTATTCCACAAACATCTTTATACATAATTTCGTATTCGAGAGCCGATCTTTGCCAACTAAACTCTTGGCTCATTGCTCTTTTTTGCAATAATTCCCAACTATCTTTATGCCTAAAAGCCTCCCAAGACCTTACTAAAGATGTATAGAAATCTATAGGTTCAAAGCGATCGAAGCAAAAACCTGTGCCACTATTATTTTCTGGATCATGAGGTAAAACCGTGTCAACTAGACCTCCTACTCGCCTTACTATTGGAATAGAACCATATCTCATAGCAAGTAGTTGACTAATGCCACAAGGTTCGAATCTACTTGGCATTAAAAATGCATCAGAGCCACCGTAGATAAGTCTTGATAAAGAATCATCATAAGTAAGAAAAACAGAAAATCTTCCTGGGTAATCTAATGCAAGTTGCCATAATCCTGACTCTAAATATCTATCCCCAGTCCCTAAAACAACTATTTGCGAATCTGTATATGCTAAAAGTCTTCTTGAAACTTGTAGAAGTAAGTCAACCCCTTTCTGATCGACTAATCTACTGACCATACCTAAAAGATATTTTTTAGGATTAACTTCGAGACCCATTTCTCTCTGCAGAATTTTTTTATTTTCTAGCCTATTTTCTAAATTCTTAATACTAAATTTTGCAGGTAAAACTGGGTCTTTAGCTGGATTCCATTCATCCAGATCTATGCCATTAAGAATTCCCCTTAATTTACCTGAAATGTAATTAAGTAATCCTTCAAGGCTTTCCCCATATTCATGGGTTTTAATTTCATCTGCATAAGTAGGAGAAACAGCATTGACCCTATCTGCATACAACATTGCCGCAGCCATTGTGTGGTCTCCATGCATATACCAAGGACACCAAGTCATTTTTTCAAGTTTCCATCTCCAAGGGCCTTGGTATTTTAAATTATGAATTGTAAAGACAGTACTAATTTCGGGGTCCTGATGCATCCACACAGGAATCATGCCAGTATGCCAATCATGGCAATGGAGAACTTGAGGTTTCCAACAATTCCAGGCAAATTCTGCAGTGGCACTTGCAAAAAATGTAAAGCGCCAGTCCTCATTTTCGCCTCCGTATATTTGGTCAGAGTCAAATGTTGGATGACCCACTAGGTAAATCACATAATTATGAATGGGATGTTTGGCTTCATATACGGCGAAATCAGTGCCCATCGTATTTGCTCTAAAGACTGGTTCATTAGATACCTCTAAAAGACTCCACAATTTTCCATATCCTGGAATTATTACCCTTACATCGTGACCAAGTTTTATCAATGATGGAGGTAACGAACCAACCACATCTCCCATACCTCCAACTTTGATCATTGGAGCACATTCAGCAGCGGCAAGAAGAATTCTCATTGATAATTATTTAAAAAGTTCTTTTGAAAAATAAACTAAGGTGTCCATTTATGGTCAGAAAAGTCTGGTGGACGCTTTTCAAGAAAGGCATCTCTACCTTCTTGAGCTTCTTCAGTCGAATAGAATAATTGGGTTGTGTATCCAGATAATTCTTGAATACCAGCAATCCCATCACTCTCTGCATTGAATGAAGCTTTAAGAATACGAATAGCAGTTGGACTATTTCGTAAAATCTCTCTTGCCCAGATTACACCCTCAGCTTCTAATTCTTCAATCTTTGTAATTGCATTTATCAAGCCCATCTTAAGAGCTTCCTTGGAATTATATTTTCTACATAAAAACCAAATTTCTTTTGCTTTTCTTTGACCAACAAGTCTTGCTAAATAACTAGATCCAAAACCCGCATCAAAACTACCAACTCTTGGACCTGTTTGACCAAATATTGCATTTTCAGAGGCGATACTGAGATCAGAAATTAAATGAAGTACCTGGCCTCCTCCGATTGCAAAACCAGGAACTAGGGCAATAACCACTTTAGGCAAACTTCTTATTAATCTTTGAAGTTCAAGTACATTTAATCTCTGCTTACCTTCATCATTTTTATATCCATTTTCACCTCTTACACTCTGATCACCTCCAGAGCAAAAAGAATAAATCCCTTTCTTGTCAGGTCCCGCCCCTGTAAAGAGGACTACGCCAATAGTTTCATCATTTCTTACGATATTAAATGCGCTAATGAGTTCATCTACAGTTTGTGGCCTAAATGCATTTCTTTTTTCAGGCCGATTAATTGCAATTCTCGCAATTCCCTCATCTGATTTGTGAAACAATATATCTTCATAAGATTTGCATTCTGACCAATTTAAAGTAGTTTTACCGGGTAATACTTGCATGAAACCTAATTATTCAAAAAAATAGAAAATGATAAATTTAACTGCCAATTATTTTTTCTAGCAGGGCATTTTTTTCACAAATTTCACTTTCTGGATCAATATCAACTTTAATTATTACAGATTTCTTGATGGAAATGCTCCAATCGAATGCATCTCGTAATTTTTTAAAATTTGCCACACTCTTAAAGTTTACTTGATAGCCCTCTGCGAGTTTTGACCAGTTTATTTCTTTTGGCATAAGAAAAAGTTTTTTTAATTCATCTTCTTTTAAATTTTTTTTATAAATACGATTAAATATATTTCCTCCATTATTATTTATCAAAAGAATTGTTAAATTCATGTCGATTGAATTTTCAATCAGCCAACCATTTATATCATGGATAAAAGCCAAATCTCCAGTAACAAGAAGTAGAGGATTTTTAATTCTAGAAATACCTAATGCAAGAGATAAAGTGCCGTCTATGCCGGAAGCTCCTCTAAAGCTGAAACAATTTCTTGTTAAAGTACCATTCTCAGAAAATGTAAGCCAATCTCTAATCGGGCTACTCGCTGAGAGCATTATAGGATTTTCAGCTGGCCAAAGTTTTGGGACAAGATTTGCAAGCATATACTCAGTAATTTGATTATCTTGAGTAATTTGCTCTTTTAAAATTTCTTTAATCTGCCCGCCTTCCTCTATTAAATCTAGAGCCATCGGAGTAAGAGACTTTTTGTCTTTTTCGTTAATTGATAATTCTTCTAACAATAGAGTAGTAAAATTTGATAGCCCAAAATCATATTCAAATGATTTTTTTATAGGGTCCAATTTTCTAAAGTTTTTTTCTTTTATAAGAATTTGTATCCCTTCGAAGGTTGTTAAAAAATTCTCCAAATCAATTGAGGATGACATAGGGCCAAGCCTCAAAAGTTGATGACAATTTACTGAATTTTTATTTTTTCTTAAGACTAATTCCCAATTAACAACTAACCCTCTCAAATCAGAACGAACGCCGGAAACAGGATCAGCAAATACTGGCCAACCAGTAATTTCTTGTAATTTCTCTAAAGATTTATTGAAAGAAGTTAAATCGTTTATGGAACCTTGATAGGGACCTACCAAAATAATGCCGGAATCATTCAAATTTAAATTTTTGGAAATTTCTAAGAATTTGTTTTTATCAGACTTTATTTCAACCTCCTGAAATATGTATTTTTTCTTTAAATAAATTCTCTCAAAAACCTCTAAAACATTTTTTTTATTCAAAAATGAAATAGCTAAAGGCTTATCAATAGGGATATTTAAATGAATAGGACCAGGGAAGCTTGATATTTGTTTCTCAGTAATTCTAACTAAATTTAAGATTTCATTTTCTTGCGTTTCATGAAGTCCATTTAGATTTGTACTTAAAACTCTTCTGCAGACTGAACTCAAAAAATTTTCTTGATTTACTGTTTGATTAGAGCCACAATCTTTTAATCTTAAGGGTCTATCAGCAGTAAGAAATATAATACCTTTACAAGATCGGTCTGCCTCAACCGCCGCTGGCAATAAGTTACTTACAGCAGTCCCAGAAGTGGTAATTACTAAAGAAAGATTACCCGATGCAGCAGAGATTCCAAGAGAGTGAAATCCTGCAGATCTCTCATCTATTGAATTAAAAATATTTACCAGTCCTAATTTATTTAATTCTCCAGCAGCTATTGCTAAAGGTGCTGATCTACTACCAGGACATATTATTAAATTTTGAACTCCTATTTTTATAAGAAGATTCAAAAGTTGTAAACTTCTAAGAAAATTTTTGCATTCAATAGATGATGTCATAATTTATATAAATGCTTTGGGATTTCCTTATAACTGAATTAAAAAAAACATGTCTACAACACAAGAAAAAAGAAATTCAATACTAAAGGATTTAAAAAATCTTTTAATCTGGATATCTATTGCTTTAATTATACGATGGCAGGTTATAGAGCCAAGATGGATCCCATCCGGTTCAATGCTTCCAACTCTTCAAATACAAGATAAAATTCTTGTTGAGAAAGTAACACCCAAAATTACATCCAAATCAAATCTTTCAAAATTAAAAAATAAAATAGTTGTTTTTAACGTTCCCGAACAATTAATTAATGCTGGTTATGAAGCAGATACTGCACTAATAAAAAGAGTAATTGGAATACCTGGAGACAAGGTAGAAGTAAGAGACGGTAACCTTTACTTAAATGATATCGCCCAAGAAAATTACGTTTTTGACAAAAACATTAATTATTCTATAGGGCCTTTTATTGTCCCAAAAGAGTCATTATGGGTGATGGGAGATAATAGAAATAACAGTATGGACTCTCATATTTGGGGATTTTTACCCTATGAAAAGGTTATTGGTAAGGCTATTTTTAGATATTGGCCATTTAATAAAATTGGACCTATTCGGTTCCCTGCCCTTAATAATTTAAATTAATGGGTACGTGATGTTGTAGGGTTTTTATATCTTGAAGTTGTAGAAATGTTTAATCCAGAATTTCTTGCTACTGAAAATAATGATCCAAATGATGAGAATGACTTAATCCAGTATTTACAAAAACAATCTCCTGAAGTTTTGCAAAGAGTAGCAAAATCAGCTAGTGAAGATATTCAAGAAATTATTAGACATAATGTTCAAGGTCTTCTTGGAATGCTTCCTTCAGATCAATTTGATGTAAAAATAACATCTTCAAAAGACAACATTGCTAATTTACTATCTTCAGCAATGATGACGGGATATTTCTTAAGACAAATGGAGCAAAGAAAAGAGCTGGAACAAACTCTTAAAGATGATGAAAGCATGTCTATTGAAGAATAATAGTTTTAAAGATTTACTTCTTCAGGAATTATTCCTAGTTCAAACAATTTTTTATATAAACCCATCAAAAATTTATTATCCTCAGGTAGTTTTTCCCACTTTTGGGAATTAATTTCATTAATTAATTTTTGACAATCTTCTATTGTAAATTTTATAGGTGCCGTAAAATGAGCTGGAATTAAATATTCCATATCTTCAAAAGACTTGATATTTTCTAGCCATTTAAGTAATACTTCTTTAGAACGGGGAAAAATTAGTTTTTGTAAAACTGGTGCAACTTGAATCTTAGGAGTATCTTCACCCATTATTTCAACAAGAGATAATTCCCAATCTTCGTCCCACAAAAAGGGATAAATACCGAAATGAGATCTCCAATTTCTAAGATCTTTTTTGAACGAATACTTAAATATTTCTTTTAAAGGTGGAATATCTAATTTACCTGGTTTCAAAAAAGATGAAAATAAGACTAACCTTTTCCATCCTTTTTTTCTTTGTTCAATGGAGTCAATCAAAGGTTCATCTCCTCTCTCTCTAGAATGAAAAAGAAGTGGAGTTGGGTCAAAATTAAATATCTCAGGTGGAGTGGAATCTATTCCAACTATTGCGTCTGTTACATGAAGGGTTTTCGTAGAATAATGGAAACAGCTTATCTCCTGATATCTTCCAAGTCCTAAATTCAGTGGGCCTAATGAAGACCATTTAAATGAGTTCGAATGTGGAGTACCTTCCTCAAACAGTATTCTTGATCTTTTTGATGGAATCCCTAAAAAATCTAGTGGAAGATTGATAGGGAAACTCCACTGTCCAGGACAAAGCCAAATTTCTGCATCTTTAAAAATTCTTGAAAGAGCTGGCAGTCCGATTTTATGTTCTAGTCCGGAGGCGCTTGGGAGGATTATTGTTTTTACTTTGCCGTGAATCGCAATTAATTTTTCCAATTCATTTATTAATTCTTTTGTAGGAGGCAGTGGGTTTATTAGCATCAACCCATTATCAACCTTTATTACTGTCATTCTTATTGGAACCGCAACATAATAAAGTCCTTGTATTTGTTCTAAGGACCATATTTGATCAGGAATTAATTCTCTTAAGATTGTTTTCTTTTTCCCATAAGGATATAAGGGGAATAATGGCCACCAATACCAATTTTTATTTAAATTTTCTTCCACCACAATCATTTATAACCAACAAAAAATTTCTTTAACTTAAATATTCCGTATCTTGGAGCGAATAAAAAAGCGAATAAAAATATAAAAGTTTGTGCTAAGACAATTGATCCACCTGTTTCAAGATCAAACCAAAAACTAATGTAGATTCCTATTAGGCTCGAGATAATTGCACTTAATACTGAAATTATTGTCATATTATCAAACTTATCCGTAAGTAAATATGCTGTAGCCCCTGGTGTAATCAACATCGCAACTACCAAAATAATTCCAACAGACTGCAAGCCCACAACTGCTGCCAAAGACAAGCACGTGAGGAGTAAATAGTGAAGAAACAATACGTTAATTCCAACTGTTTTTGCATGCCTAGGATCAAAACAATAAAGCATTAAATCTTTCCTAAAAATTGATAAAAGGATTACTACCAATAATGAAATGAATATGGTTTGTTTTACATCTGAAAGTGATATTCCTAATGGACTTCCAAAAAGGATAGAGTGCAGATCAATATTACTTTTAATCTTAGAAACCAATACAATTCCAAGAGCAAAAAATCCAGTAAATACCAACCCAATAACAGTATCTTCCTTAACCCTAGATTTCTGCTTAATAAACCCTATTAATGCAACAGAACCAACTCCGAAAATAAATGCCCCTAATGAGAAAGGAAGACCTAATGCATAAGCAACCACAACACCAGGCATTACTGAATGTGACACTGCATCTCCCATTAAAGCCCATCCTTTAAGAGTTAAATAACTAGATAGGAAACCACAAACAGCTGCCACTAGTGAACTCATAAGAAGTGCTTTTCTCATAAAGTCATGAGTTAAAGGATCTGTTATGAATGAATTTAAAGTTAAAAAAGAACAGAGCTCCATATAATTAAAAATTTAGGATTCTGGTCCAAACAAGAAATCAGGTGAGATTCCTCCAAAAGTAGTTGTAATATTTTCAGGAGTAAACACTTCAGAGGTCTCGCCATACGCTACAACAGTTTTATTTATTAAAAGAACCAAATCACAAAATTCACGGACATGAATCATATCGTGCGTTGATAATAATATAGTTTTCCCTTCATTTTTAAATTGAATAAATAATTCCGAGATAAGTTTTTCAGTTCTTATATCAACACCTGAAAAAGGCTCATCAAGAAGTAATATTGACGCCCTTTGCGCAATTGCTCTAGCTAAAAAAGTTCGTTTTCTCTGACCTCCAGATAAGTTTCCAATAGGTGTAGATAAATGATCAGTAAGATCAACTCTCTCAATAGCATCTTTAACCGCCTGAACATCAGATTCTCTAGGACATCTAAAAATATTCATAGAACCATATCTTCCCATCATCACTACATCCCAAACATTTATTGGAAATTGACTATCAATGCCCTCACTCTGAGGAACATAAGCAATTGTCTGATCTTTTTGAGCAGATCTTACACACTCTCCATTAATTCTAATTTTTCCCTTTGAAATATTTACAAAGCCAGTTAAAGCATTAAAAAAAGTTGTTTTACCAGCCCCATTCATCCCTACTAACCCACAAATCTGGCCAGGTTTCAATCTTAAATTGGCATCATACAAAGCCACCTTACCGTTGTAATCTACGCAAATATTTTCTGCATCAATCCTAAAATTTTGATAATTGATTGATTCCATAATTCAAAAAAGCCCTTTTTTAATTAAATCCAAGTTATGCTCAAGCATTTTTATATAGGAGCTAGCAGGCCCACTATCATCAGATAATGAATCAACAAAAAGATTTCCTCCAAAATTAGCTCCAGTTTCTTTTGCAACAATCATTTGAGATTCGTTACTTACAGTACTTTCGCAGAATAAAGATGGGACATTTTTTTCTTTAACTAGTGAAATTGTTCTTGTCATTCTTTTGGGAGTAATTTGACTTTCAGCATTAACTGGCCATAAATAAACTTCCTCTAATCCATAATCATTTGTTAAATACGAAAAAGCACCTTCACAACTTACTAGATACCTCCTATCTTTATTTAAGTTATTAATAAAAAGTGAGAATTCTTTATCTATTTTAGAGAGTTTATCTTTATAAATTTTTCCATTTTCTTCAAATAATGTCCTTTTGGATGGCCTCAATTCTGATAAAGAATCCACCAGAATATCTACATATAGGATCCCTCTTTTTGGAGAAATCCAGGCATGAGGATTGGGTTTCCCTTTATAAAAATCTTCACTGATAAAAATAGGATCTAAATCTTCCGCGACAGTAATTCTTTTAACTTTTAAATTAGAAACAAATTTTTCAGCCCATAATTCAAATCCAAATCCATTATCAATAAAAACAAAAGCACTTGAGGCATTTACCAAATCGCTGGGAGTTGGTTGGTAGCCATGAACTTCAACTCCAGGTTTCGTTATTGATCTAACAATAAAATCATCTTTAGCAACGTTGCTAATTATGTCCGCCAAAACAGTGAAGCTTGCCAGTATTACTTCTTTACTTTCATTTTTATTTGATATTCTCTTGCATGAGCCTGAAGTAATAGAAAACAGTAGTAATAAACTTAAAAAAAGAATTTTTTTCCTCATTTTTAACTTTCAAACCAGATTATGAACTAAAAGATATTTTCATAAGTGGTTTTCTAAGATCAGAAATAAATCCTTGCCAATTTATTTTTTCTTTTTCAAAAGCTTTTTCAACAATTTTCTCAGAATTTTTCTTTATAAAATCCAAATCAGGTTCTTCTACTCCTTTTGTTATTGCCATAAAATCAGCCAAAGAACTTGATACGACTCTTGTTAAATAAGCAGCACTGACAGCCTGAAATGTTCCAGAAACAAGCCAATTTGGTCCATGTAATTTTGTTATGCCAATTAAAGTCTGTCCACTCCATTCAATAACTCCCTGAGCAATTGCAGTCTTTAAAATCTCTTTAGAGACTTTATCTAAAATTTCAGGAGACCAATTACATCCCCATATAGACTTAATTTCTTTAATCATTAATGAATTTAGTACTGTCATTGCCATAACATCAATTGATGGGATAGGAGATAAGAAAACAGTTGTAGCGACAAGAATTTGATTTTTTCTTTGTATCCCTTTTAACTGCATTCTTCTTATACCTTCAATTTCAGATTGCCAGACAACATGAAGTTCTTTCAAAAGCCTTTTTTTTGTATTTTCAATATTTTTAGATGAACTTATGAAAAACTTCCTTAACGAAAAAGGTATTTTTATTATTTCATTCTTATTCACATCAAAAGTAATAATTTTGTTTATAAATTCACCTGAAATTTGCGACTTTAGGTCTTCTATCTGATTTTTGGCTTCTATTTCGTTGGAAGTTAAAGCCACCAACCAGATTGGCATATTTTTAGGAAACTTTTCCAGCCATAAAAAATCATTTGCAGATAAGGGCAAGTCAAAAAAATACAAGATTGCATCACTTTTCAAAGCTTCTTCTGGAATAACTTGAGAAGAATTGTATTTAGGCAGTTTTTCATATAAATCAAAGTCAAACTTATCTACTGTAAAATGACTTTTTAAAACTGACTGACAACTTTGATAATCTTTTTGTCCAATGCAACTTATTTTTTCTTTTTCAAATCTATTAAGAATCGATTCAAGTGTTTTTTGTCTTTTTGAATTTTGTTTTTCTAAATCATTTGTTGCTTCAAGTTCTTCAAAAAAATTTAAATCTTCATTACATAGATTTATCCAACCATCTAAATTATTTGGCTCGTTAAATTTAGGCTTATCATTCTTCAAGTAAAAATATCCCCCCAAACACAATGCAAAAAATCCTATTGAGCCTCCTGCAAAATGAATTAGGTCACTGACAAACCATTCCCCAAAACCTAATAATAATAGAATAATGATAAGTTTCTTTTTCGGAAACTTTATAAAATCCATTAAAAGGTTGTCTTTACTAATATCAAACACATTACTTTATTTTTCTAATATATATTTTAATGCAAGTTATGAATGAGAAAAGCAAAAATTCATAAGTCGTTAATCAAAAGATAAAAAATCAAGGTTTTTCAAAAGACTTATTGCATAACAAGATGCTAAGTTAATAGACTATTTAAATAACTTAAGAAACATCAAGATGTCTAATTCAAATTTCAGCAATAATCCTGGACAAGAAAATTATAGAGGTCGTTCTAACAATGAAAGATCTAATTTCAGAGATAGATCGGGAGGAAGAAGAGATGGAGGAGGATTTCGCATAAGATTGAGTGATAACGAAATGAAAGCTGTTAAATCAATACAAGAGGCCTTTCAATTGAGATCTACAGTTGCAGTTCTGGGTTTCTCTGTTAGAACACTTAGCGAAATGATCAAAGACGAAAAATTGATTGAATCAATCACAGAATATGCAAAAAATAATAAAAACTCTTCTCCGAAAAGACAATCACAAAATCCTTATGAAGAAAAGATAAAAACAGCGCCTGACCCTTTTGCAAGACCTGTAAAAAGTACATCAACTGAAGAAATCCAATCTAGCGAAGTAGAAGAGGATGGAAAATAAAAAAAGAATTCTTTCTGGAGTTCAACCAACTGGTGATTTACATATCGGGAATTGGCTTGGGGCCATAAATAATTGGGTTACGCTTCAAGAGCAATATGAAACATTTCTATGTGTAGTTGATTTGCACGCAATCACAGCTTCATATAATCCCAAAGAATTGTCTAAGAACACTATCTCTACTGCTGCTTTGTACGTCGCTTGTGGAATAGATCCCAATATATGCTCAATTTTTGTCCAAAGTCAGATTTCCGCACATTCAGAACTTTGTTGGATATTGAATTGCATGACCCCAATAAATTGGATGGAAAGAATGATTCAATTCAAAGAAAAATCCATACAACAGGGGAATAATGTATCTATTGGATTATTTGACTATCCCATCCTAATGGCTGCAGACATTCTTCTATATGACGCTGACTTTGTACCCGTAGGTGAGGATCAAAAACAACATCTTGAACTTGCCAGAGATATTGCACAACAGAGAATTAATGCCAGATTTAGTAAGGATAAAAATATTTTAAAAATCCCTCAACCAATAATCATGAAGAATGGATCAAAAATAATGAGTTTAATTGATGGTTCAAAAAAGATGAGCAAAAGTGATCCTAATGAAGGCAGTCGTATTAACTTATTAGATGCTCCTGAAGTAATAACGAAAAAAATAAAAAGAGCAAAAAGTGACAGTTATATTGGAATTGAATTTAACAACCCAAAGAGACCAGAATCTAAAAATCTTTTGATGATTTATTCAATATTATCTGGCAAAGAAATTTCTCAATGTGAAAATGATTTCTCAGAGACTGGATGGGGGACATTTAAGAAATTAATTACAGAGCAACTTATTGAATCACTAGAACCTATTCAGAAAAAATATAAATTATTAATTAACGATCCCTATCAATTAAATAAAATCCTTAATGAAGGAAAGGAAAAAGCCGAAAATTTAGCAAATCAGACTTTAAAAAGAGTTAAATCAAAATTGGGATTCTTTGAAATGGAGAAATAAAATATGCCAATAATTACCTTACCTGATGGTTCAAAAAAGGTTTTCGAAAAATCTGTAACTATTCTAGAAATTGCCCAGACTATAGGCGCTGGCTTAGCTAAAGCAACAATTGCTGGGAAAGTAAATGATGTTCTTCTTGATGCAACTATTCCTATAACTAGAGATTCCGAAGTTGTAATCATCACATCAAAAGATAAAGAAGGAATTGAAATAATAAGACATTCATTTGCTCACCTTATTGGTCATGCGGTTAAACAAATTTACTCTGATATTAAGATGGCGATTGGACCTGTAATTGAAGATGGTTTTTATTATGATATTTTTTCTGAATACAGATTTACTCCTGAAGATTTAATAAAAATCGAAAACAGAATTAATAAATTAATAAAAACAAACTATGACGTTGAAATTTTACAAGTTTCTAAAGAAGAGGCAATTAAAACGTTTAAAGAAAGAGATGAGACTTTTAAATTACGAATAATTGAAGAAATTCCTGAAGAAGGGCTCATAAATTTATACAAACACGAAGAATATATAGATATGTGTAGAGGGCCTCACGTGCCCAATACTAGACATTTGAGACACTTTAAATTACTTAAATTATCAGGTTCATACTGGAGAGGGAATAGTGAGAATGAATCATTACAGAGAATATATGGAACTGCATGGGCAAAAGAAAAAGAACTCAAAGATTATTTAACAAGAATTGAAGAAGCGGAAAAAAGGGATCATAGAAAACTTGGTAAAAAACATTCACTATTTCATATACAAGAAGAATCTCCAGGAATGATTTTTTGGCATCCAAATGGATGGACAATTTACCAAATACTAGAAAAGTACATAAGAGGAATACTCAAAAAAAATGATTATTTAGAAATTAAAACCCCACAAGCTGTTGATAAATCTCTTTGGGAAAAATCTGGTCATTGGGAAAAATTTAGAGACGATATGTTTACTACTGCATCAGAAAATCGAACTTATGCAATTAAACCAATGAATTGTCCATGCCATATACAAGTATTTAATCAAGGTTTAAAAAGTTATAAGGATTTACCTATTCGTCTTGCTGAATTTGGTTCTTGTCACAGAAATGAGCCCTCTGGTGCACTGCACGGTTTAATGAGAGTAAGAAACTTTACTCAAGATGATGCACACATATTCTGTACAGAAGAGCAAATTCAAGAAGAGGTATCAACTTTTATAGATCTTGTTTTCGAGGTTTATAAAACTTTTGGTTTTGATGAAATCATTATCAAATTATCAACCCGTCCTGAAAAAAGGGTAGGTAGTGAAGAGATTTGGGATAAATCAGAGGATGCCCTTACCAAAGCTCTCGATAATAAGAACCTAAAATGGGAACTCCAACCAGGAGAAGGGGCTTTTTATGGTCCAAAAATAGAATTCTCCTTAAAAGATTGTCTCAATAGAGTCTGGCAATGCGGCACTATTCAGGTTGATTTTTCAATGCCTATTAGATTAGATGCAACTTATGTAGATATTGATAATGAGAAAAGAAATCCAGTTATGCTTCACAGAGCAATTTTAGGATCCTTTGAGAGATTTATCGGAATCTTAATTGAACAATATGAGGCAAAATTCCCAATTTGGCTTGCCCCTTATCAAATAACTTTATTAAGCATTACTGATAGAAATATTGAAAAGTGTTTCAAGTTTAATGAATTAATAAATAATAATGGTTACCGATCAAAAGTTGATGTTAGGAATGAAAAAATAGGATATAAAATAAGAGAGGCAACTCTCGGAAGAGTTCCTTTAATTGCCGTTATTGGAGATAAAGAAGAGGAAATTGATTCAGTCGCTTTGAGAGCTTTAGATGGAACAAATTTAGGAATTTTTGACCTACCTAATCTATACAAATTAATGGATGAATTAATAGAAAAAAAAGGGAGAACAGAATAATTTCGAATAGATGAATTTTCTGGCTTGTGATTTAGGAGGTACCAAGGTTCTATTGGGAATATTCGAAAGAGTAGTAAATGATGATTCGCCTAAATTGTTATTCAAAAAGAAATATGTATCTTCTGATTGGGATTCTTTTGATCTTATTCTCGAAGATTTTCTTAAAAATGAATGCAAAAATATTACCCATCCTTCCTCTGCATGTTTCGCTGTAGCTGGTCCTTTATCTAACAACAACACAAAAATCATGAACTTGTCATGGAATATTTCAGGAAATAAATTAAAAAATAAATTTAAATTTGAACAATGCGAGCTAATAAATGATTTTGCAGTTCAAATTTATGGAATACCTTTTTTAAAAAAAAATCAATATTCAACTATCCAAAATGGCTCAAATTCTGAAGGTAATAACAATGATTTGCATGCCATTGTTGGAGCCGGCACTGGTTTGGGCATCGCAAGAGGTCTAATATCAGGGAACAAAGTAAAAGTTCTTGCCAGCGAAGGAGGACATGTTGAATACTCTCCAAAGTCAAAATTAGAATGGGAATTAAAAATTTGGCTTAAAAATTACCTAAAAGTTGAAAGGATATCTTGTGAAAGAATTATTAGCGGCACTGGTTTATCAAGAATTGCCGAATGGAGACTAAGCAAACCTGATGCCCAAACACATCCTCTACAAGAATATTTAAAAAAAATTAAAATTTTTGAACCTGCGAGAAAAGAACTACCTGAAAAAATTTGTAAACTTTCCAGAGAAGGGGATCAGATAATGATTGAAGTTGAGAGGATTTGGTTAGGAGCTTATGCCTCTTTATTGGGAGATGTTGCTCTTCAAGAATTATGCTTTGGCGGGTTATGGATTTCTGGAGGAACCGCATCAAAACATTTCAAAAACTTTAAATCAGATTTATTTTTAAAACAATTTTTCGACAAGGGAAGATTAAAAGATATTCTTAAAACAATGCCTATGAAAGTAATTTTAGATGAAGAGTTTGGACTTTTTAGTGCAGCCTGCAGAGCAAAAATGCTTTTAAAAACCTAAACACAAAAAATGTCTATTCCTGAAGTAGGTAAAAAAATAAGGGTAACAGTGCCTTCAACAACTGCCAATTTAGGGCCCGGATTCGATTGTCTTGGAGCAGCATTAGATTTGTATAATGAGTTTATTTTTACAAGAATTGAAGGTGGTGGAGATAGATTTGACTTAATAATGGAAAGTACAGATGGTAATCACCTAAGAGGAGGACCTGAAAACTTAGTTTTTAGAGCAGCTCAGAAAGTATGGGAGAGCGCAAAAATGGATCCTTTTGCACTTGAAGCAAGAGTTAAATTGGCAGTGCCGCCTGCACGCGGGCTTGGAAGTAGTGCAACAGCAATAGTTGCTGGACTAATCGGAGCAAATGCAATAATGAACTCTCCATTATCCAAAGAAAAACTCCTTGAACTTGCCATTGATATAGAAGGTCATCCTGATAATGTAGTGCCCTCTCTTTTGGGTGGGCTATGTTTGACAGCAAGGTCTTCTTCTCAGAGATGGAGAATCATTAGATGTGATTGGCACGATTCAATTAAAGCTGTTGTAGCAATACCTGCAATTCGTCTAAGTACAAGTGAAGCAAGAAAGGTTATGCCCAAGAATGTACCAATATCAGATGCAGTGACAAATATGGGGGCGCTTACTTTGTTACTTAACGGATTAAAAGCAGGGAATGCTGAACTTATAAAAGAAGGAATGTTTGATAAGCTACATGAACCCTACAGGTGGAAACTTATCAAGGGTGGATTAGAAGTTAAAGATGCCGCACTAAATGCAGGTGCTCTAGGATGCGCAATTAGTGGGGCTGGGCCTAGTATCTTAGCTTTGTGTAAAAAAGAAAATGGTAAAAACGTCAGTCAAGCCATGGTGAAAGCATGGGAGAAGTCAGGTGTAGCTAGCAGAGCGCCATTCTTAAACGTTCAAACAACCGGCAGCCAATTTAGCACTATCTCTGGTAAGTAGTTTTACTTAGGCATTTTTAATGTTATAGTCTCAACCTAGTACAACTTCAACTAGAATAAAAAAATTGTTCATTACATAAATGAATTTAGAATCTTTTCCTTGGCTATCATCAATTGTTTTACTGCCTTTAATTGGGGCATTAATAATGCCTTTCTTGAATTCAAAAGAAGGAGAAGATAACATACTCCCTAGAAATATCTCATTAAGTTTCTTATTTATAGATTTTTTACTAATAATCGGCGTCCTTTTTCAAAAATTCAATACTTCAGATAGCTCTTTACAACTGGTAGAAAGAGCTTCTTGGTTACCATCAATAGGCTTAGAGTGGTCTCTTGGCGTAGATGGTTTGTCTGCCCCTTTAATAGCATTAAGTGGGTTAATTACATTTTTATCAGCTGCGGCTAGTTGGAAAATTAAGAAAAAATCTAATTTATATTTTGCTCTTTTATTAGTCCAAGCATCAGCACAAGCATTAGTTTTCCTTTCTCAAGATTTTCTATTATTTTTCTTGGCATGGGAACTTGAATTAGTTCCGGTATATCTTCTTATTGCTATTTGGGGAGGTAAAAAGAAATTATATGCAGCCACTAAATTCATTCTTTATACAGCGTTAGCTTCTTTATTAATACTCATAAGTGGTTTAGCACTTGCCTTAAGTGGTGATACCTTTACTTTAAATATCACCGATTTAACCAATAAACATGTCACAGGCAGCCTAGCATTATTATCTTATTTAGGATTTTTAATTGGTTTTGGAGTAAAACTTCCTATCTTTCCATTACATACTTGGCTTCCCGATGCTCATGGAGAGGCTAATGCTCCAGTTTCAATGTTACTCGCAGGAATACTCTTAAAAATGGGAGGTTATGCCCTCTTGAGATTCAATGTTCAAATACTTCCTGAAGTACATCTTCAAATCGCACCTGCGCTAATTATTCTTGGAATTATTAATATAATTTATGGAGCTCTTAATGCATTTGCTCAAGATAATGTTAAAAGGAGAATTGCATGTAGCTCTGTGAGTCATATGGGTTTTGTTCTATTAGGAATTGGAGCAGTAGATGCTTTAGGTATAAGTGGGGCGATGCTCCAAATGATAAGCCACGGACTTATCGCTGCAGCTATGTTTTTTGTTACGGGCTCATTTTATGAAAGAACAAATACTCTTTCAATACCCAATATGGGTGGGTTAGCAAAGGTCCTGCCAATAACTTTTGCTTTTTTCTTGGCAAGTTCTTTGGCCTCTCTAGCACTACCTGGGATGAGCGGATTTATAAGTGAAATAACTGTATTTTTAGGAATCACCAGTCAAGAAGGTTTCAGCTCTATCTTTAGATCGATCACTATTCTTATTTCAGCTATAGGTTTAGTTTTAACACCAATTTATCTATTATCAATGTGTAGAAGAGTATTCTTTGGCCCTAGAATTCCTGCATTAGCTACAGTTAAAGAGATGAATGGTCGAGAATTGACTATTGGGTTCAGCTTATTGTTGCCTACTTTGGTGATAGGTTTTTGGCCAAAAATCGCAATAAATTTATATGAATCTTCGACGAATGCTCTCAGTCAGCAGCTTACTCTAGCTAAATTAATAGGATTAATACCAACTTTAGTTAATTAGATTTTTTTAATAAATGGATACCTCAATTTTTAAATATGGAGAATTACCTGAATTTAAAAAATTTACTCCCGAAAGCATAAGTAAACAATTTCCAGTAGTACTAGAAAAGATAGCTGAAGATTTTAAAAACATAGAGAAAAATTTATCAAACTATTTGATTCACAATAATTTAAATTGGGATAATGTAATAAATCCCTTAAATGAACTCAATGAAATTCTTAGATGGAGTTGGGGAGTAATAAGTCACCTAAATGCAGTAAATAATTCTGAAAGTCTAAGAGATATTTATTCAAAATTTCTTCCAGAGATTATTAGCTTGAGTAATAAATTCGGGCAAAGTAAAATAATTTACAATTCTTTAGTCAAGCTTAAAGAGACAAATAACTTTGATCAAATCAAAAACAGAATTTTGGATAAAGAAATTCTTGAGATGCAACATAGAGGGATTTCACTACAAAAGAATGATCAAGAAGAATTCAACAACATTTCAGAAAAGCTTGGAAAGCTATCAACAGACTTCAGCAATAATGTTCTTGATGCTACTAATAAATGGTTTTTAATATTAAATAAAAAATCTGAAGTCAATGGTCTACCTGAAAGAGTACTTGAATTGATGGCAATTTCTGCACACAACCACTTAAAAAAAGATGGAGAAGTAGATATCAAAAATGGGCCCTGGAAATTAAGTCTAGATATTCCAACTTATACTTCATTTATGACATATGCCACCGACCGTAACCTTAGAGAGAAACTATATAAGGCATTTGTTGGTAGGGCCTCTCAAGGAGAAAAAAATAATTCTCAAATCATTGAAGAGATATTATCTCTTAGAACTAAACAGGCTATTCTTCTCGGTTATAAAAGTTGGGCAGAACTAAGTTTGTCAACGAAAATGGCGAAAGAAATTAAAAATGTTGAAAACCTTTTAGAAGAATTAAGAGAGCCAGCATTCAAAACCGCAAAAATTGAATTAGAAACCCTCGATAAGTTTTCTAAAGCTAATGGATTTCCAAAATCACAGAATATCGAGCCATGGGATATTAGTTATTGGTCCGAACTCCTTAGAAAGGAAAAGCTCAATTTGGATCAAGAGTCTTTAAGACCTTGGTTCCCACTTAATGATGTTTTAAAAGGTTTATTTAATTTAAGTGAAAAGCTTTTTGAAATTAAAGTAGTCGAGGCAACTGATGAGGTACCTCTGTGGAATGATGACGTTTTATTTTTTAATATCCTCAATAAAGGAAATGACAAAATAGCATCATTTTACCTAGATCCATATTCGAGGCCTGAATCAAAGAGGGGAGGGGCTTGGATGGATGAATGTTTGAATAAAAATAATTTTGGCAAAAAGACCCTCCCGGTAGCTTATCTAGTTTGTAATCAGACTCCACCATCAAAAGATAAACCTAGTTTGATGAGTTTTGAAGAAGTTCAGACACTTTTCCATGAATTTGGTCATGGTCTTCAACACATGCTTACTACTGTAAATCTTCCTCAAGCAGCTGGCATCAACAACGTTGAGTGGGATGCAGTCGAACTTCCAAGTCAATTTATGGAAAACTGGTGTTTTCATAAAAATACACTTATGAATATTGCTAAGCACTACAAAACAGGAGAAAAATTATCCGATGAGAATTTTGAGAAGCTCCTAAATAATAGAACTTTTAATTGTGGTATGGCTACTCTTAGACAACTACATTTTGCAATAACAGACCTCAGATTGCACAGTAATATTGATAAAAACAAAGGTAAAACAGCAGATGCAATAAGAAGAGAAATTGCAAAACAAACTACTGTTATTGAACCAATTCAAGAAGATCACTTTCTTTGTTGTTTTAGTCATATATTTGCAGGCGGATATTCTGCAGGATATTACTCATATAAATGGGCTGAAGTTCTAAGTGCTGATGCATTTTCAATGTTTGAAGAAGCTGATCTAGAAAACTCTGAAGATTTAATGTTAATAGGAAAGAAATTCAAAGATACAATACTAAGCTTAGGAGGAAGCCTACCTCCATTAGACATATTTAAACTATTCAGGGGAAGAGAGCCACAAACTGATTCCTTAATAAGGCACTTAGGTCTATCTGGAGCTACTTAATAATTTCATCGATTATTTTGTCAACCACAGATTTATTTCTTACAAGGTTTCTATGTTTATATACTTTTACTGATATTTTCTTTCCAAAATTTAAATTTGTCCACCAGCCAGGGAAAACCATCATATCCCAATAAGTAAAAAAATTTATACACTCAATTTCATCAAGAAAAAAATCATTATTTGCAAGTTCTCTTAAAAACTTACTATTTATTTTCATTTCTGATATACCTCTAAAGGGGTATTTAGGTATTAATTGAGCCATCAAAGTTCCTTTGTGAGGGGAACCTATAGATATTAATCTTCTTGTTCTTTTATACCCATTAAATTTTTGAAGCCAGTATCTACCAATAATACCTCCCATAGAAAATCCCAAAATATCTATTTCTTTTTCTAAACCATATTTCTCTAAAATTAATTCGTTTAATTTATTAGTCAAATCCAGAATTGAAGTCATTCCATATGAATGCTTGAGAGTTGGGGTAAAATATTCAATACCAATATCATCAAGTTTTGAGGTAATAGAAGAAAAAATACTTGAAGTATTCCAAAGACCATGAATCAATATAATGGGATTTCTTTTTTCCAATACTTTAATTATTTTCAAGAATTCTTACTATTGACACCTTCCCATCGAAACCTGTGATTGGAGGATTACATTTTGTCAAAATAATTTTAACTTTCGAAAGCTTAAATTCCTGATCAATGATTTGTAAAATTTCTTTTGAATATTTTTCGATAGTGAAACAATATATTTTCTTTGATTGGTCTTTTAAAATTTGAACTAATTTTGAATAGTCAATTGTTTTTTCTATATCATCATTTACTGTACATTTTTCAAAATCAGTCCACAAAAATATATCTAAAATAAATAGTTGTCCCAATTCCCTTTCTTCATCAAGAACACCAACCCTAGCCCAAAGTTTAATATTCTCAATTTTCAAAAAAGTATCCATCTTTAAAAGTTTTAAAGATCTTTATGCGTATAGATAGCCTTTCCTGATGAAAAATCATCAACTATATTCCCATCACCTTTTAGGAAATATTTATAAGTTACCAAACCTTCTAGACCTACAGGTCCCCTTGGTGGAAGAGTTTGAGTAGATATGCCAACCTCAGCGCCAAATCCATATCTAAACCCATCTGCGAACCTAGTAGAGCAATTATGAAAAACACCTGCACTATCAACTACATTCATAAATTTATTGGCACTATTTGAATTTTCAGTAATTATTCCATCTGTATGTTTTGAACTATATTTTTGAATATGTTTGATTGCTTCCTCAAGATCATCAACAATTTTTATCGAAAGAATTAAATCCAAATATTCAGTTCCCCAATCTTCTAGGCTAGCCTCATACTTTAACCCTAATTCAACTGATCTCTTATCTCCGATTAATTTAACATCATTAAAATTAAAAAGAGGGATAGCCTTTTCTAAAAAAGCTGGTGCGATATCTTTATGGACTAATAAAGTTTCGATAGCATTACATGCTGCAGGATATTGAATTTTGCTGTCCAAAGCGACTGATAAAGCCATCTCTAGATTTGCCTCAATATCTATAAACAAGTGACAAATTCCATCAGCATGGCCTAGCACAGGAATTTTTGTATTATCCTGAATAAATTTAACTAATGCATTACTTCCTCTTGGAATTATTAAATTAATATATTTCTCAAGATTTAACATCGC
The DNA here is from genome assembly GCA_003213375.1 of Prochlorococcus sp. AG-424-A03. Lineage (GTDB taxonomy): Bacteria > Cyanobacteriota > Cyanobacteriia > PCC-6307 > Cyanobiaceae > Prochlorococcus_A. Next base: position 26,578 of record QCNA01000017.1, read on the forward strand.
CATGCTATCTTTTCTGCTTGTTAATAAACATATTGCATTTTTATCAAGGCCTGATTCATTTAAACCTTCTTGCAATGCTTTCACTATTGAAGCATTTGTTAAATTGGCTTCACTACCACCTTTTAGCATTACTCCATTACCTGATCTTATTGCTAAAGAACTAATCTGCATCACGGCATCTGGCCTTGATTCAAAAATAACCCCTAAAACTCCAATAGGTACAGTTTTTTTCTCTAAGATCAGCCCCTTTGAAAGCTCTCTTTTTATTTGAATTTGATTTACAGGATCAGCCAAGTCTCCAACTTTTCTTACCCCTTCAATTCCAGAATTTAATTTTGATTTTGATAACTTCAGTCTAGAAAGTAAAGCTCTAGAAATACCCTTTTTTTCTGCGTTTAAATAATCCTCATTATTAGCCTCTAATATTTCTTCAGAATTTTTTTCTAGATAATCAGCCATAAAATTTAAGGCTTTAATTCGATTTTGATTTTCAGCCTGACTTATTTTTATTGATGCCAAACGAACTTTCTCAGCTTTTTCTAGAAGATCATTACCTGGTTGAGGAACTTCAAAGATATTAGCCATAATATTTTTTAGTTAATCTAATAATAATTCAAATTAACGATTCTATAAAGTAAATTTCTTTCTAAGTTAATATCTAAAAAATAATTGAACTTGACTTTTCCAATCGCCATTGGAATCATAAGAACCTAATAATTCTAAGTTTGGGTTTGCCTGAAAAGTCAAAATCCCCAAAGGTGAAATATCGTCTCTACCTGGAACCGTTTGAAAGGCAAAATTTATCGCATCATTAATATCAAGCCCTATTTCGGCTACCCAAGCCTCAGAAGAAAATTCCTCATTAGAAGATGATTGACCATCATTCTCTATATCTAAATTTTCATTGGAAAAAATATTATTTAATGAATCATTATTTTCTATTATCGCTGGATATAGAGATAACTGAAATCTTTCACTAAATGCATCAGCATTATTAAGTTGAGAAATAAATGCTCTATTAATTAAATTTGCAGAGTTACCTCCAATCAAGCCAATTATTTGTGATCTGTTATAACTTGGCGTGCTCCTTAATTGGATTCTTCTATTTTCATCAGCAAAAGATAATTGATCTAAAAATCCTTCATAAGATGCTTCAATTTTGATAAGCCTTGAATTACCAATCCCAAATGATCCCAAACCACCAGAAGTCGCATTTACATCAAGATCACCTGAGATGTTTGAATCCTGATTATTTTCACTTATAGGTATTATAGAATCTGGAACTTTACTAACCAGAGAAAAATTAATAAATGGAACAACGCCACTTCTTGATGCAAATAAAATATAATTATCTTTATTTTTATCAAGTTTAAATGGAGTAGTATAAAGATTAGCTCTACCTTTTTTAAGGTAAATTAGACCTCTAGCATTTAAATCTTTCCCTACCGTTCCGTTTATATTAAGGTCTAATTTGGTATCTAAATAAGCTTGAATTAATTCTGAATATTGAAGTTTAAAATCTGGACCAAGTTTTAATTTAAGATTATTAAAACTCAAATTATCCAAATAATTAGGCAAAGTTTCTCCCAAAAGAACTGAATTCAAAATTGTTTCATTTGAAATTATTTCAATATTATTTTTATTATTCCAATAGAGTTCTGGCCAATCTTTTCCATTCTCTTTTCGAATAAGATTTTTTCTTTTTTTATTATTTTGATTGGTACTATTTAAGTTAATAAATCCATTATTAAAAGATAGAGAACCTCTCAAAACAGGACTTTCAAATGATCCACTTAAATCGATATCTGAATCTATTAAAAAATTAAAATTATCTTTCTCTAGTGAAATTTCTTCCAATAATTCATCAATTAAAAATAAAACAATAATATTTGATAAAGGACTAGTTGAATTTGATAATTCTGTTTTTGATATT
>QCNA01000018.1 GCA_003213375.1 Prochlorococcus sp. AG-424-A03
CATCCAGTTCCTTGGATTAATCAAGCAATGGGCCATGGCTCAGCAATTCTATTAGGGTTTAGCTTCCCAGTTTTTACGAGAGTTCATTTACAACATCATATTCACGTAAATCACCCCAAAAATGATCCAGATCATATTGTCAGTACTTTTGGTCCAATTTGGCTAATTGCTCCAAGATTTTTTTATCATGAAGTGTTTTTCTTTCAAAGAAAACTCTGGAGAAGATATGAATTACTACAATGGGGAATTGAAAGATCCATATTCCTTACTATTATCTTGGCAGGTTTGAAATTTGACTTTATGAATTTAATTTATAATTTGTGGTTCGGCCCAGCATTAATGGTAGGGGTAACTTTAGGAATATTTTTTGATTATTTACCCCATAGACCATTTCGATCAAGAAATAAATGGATAAATTCTCGAGTTTATCCAAGTAAATTTATGAATTTATTAATAATGGGACAAAATTACCATCTCATTCATCATCTTTGGCCTTCGATTCCCTGGTTTGAATACAAAATAGCTTATGAAAAAACTAAGCCTTTATTAGATAAAAAAGGTTCCCCTCAAAGGGTTGGGATATTTGAAAGTAAAGAAGACATTTTTAACTTTATTTATGATTTATTAATAGGTGTAAGAAGTCATAGCAAAAAGAGGGGGAAAATAAGAAAAATCATAAATTTATATCCAAGCTTTAAGATAAAAAAATTTTTATTAAAGATAGTTAATAAAACATTTATCGGAAGCAACTAACTTACTCACTCATTAATTATTTTTGGTACTTTAAAATATTTATCTTCTCTCGATGGACCCAATTCTAAAAGTTCTTCATTGCAATCAGAATTTTTCTTTTCGTCTTTTCTAAATACATTTACAACCTCTATAGCTCTCGTTGTACAGGGGACATCATCTGTATCAATTTTTTCAAGTTGTTTGATATAGTCCAATATCTTTTCTAATTGTTCTGCATGATTATTAATTTCATTATTGTTAAGTTCTAATCTCGCTAAATGAGCAACTTTTTTTACTTCCTCTTTAGTTATTTTTGTCATACTTTTAATATCTTTCTTACTAAATAATAGTTTATTAAGAACAACTTATTTACATATCCTTTGAATTTCAAATAATTTAAAAATTATCACATCTTTTTGAAAATCAATATTAATTAATAGCCTTAATTATTTTTCTCAGCTAAATATGTTATTAGATAGATAATGAAAAATAGAAGAAGAATTATTTCCAAAAAATTTTTTTTATCGGCACTCTAAACTTGTTGCTCCTGATTTAATAGGCTGTTACCTCATAAAAAAAAATAATGAGATAGATCAAGTTAAAGGGGTAATTGTTGAAACTGAAGCTTATTCACAGGAAGAAGAGGCCTGTCATGGCTACCGCAAAATGACTGAATCAAACAAATCATTATTTGGCAAACCTGGCACATTTTATATTTACAAATCTTATGGAATTCATCATTGTTTAAACATAGTTACTGATAAAGAAAATTTTGCGAGTGGCGTTTTGATAAGATCAGTTTTTATATCCAATAAGTATGAAAGATTAGCTTCTGGACCTGGCCTAGTAACAAAAACATTCAATGTAGACATTTCATTTAACTCACTTGAAGTTGTTAATAACAAATCTTTATGGATTTCTCCACGAGACTCCACTCTAGAAGAAAAAGATCTTATTCAAACTACGAGAATTGGCATATCAAAGGCAAAAAATATAAAATGGCGTTGGTATCTCAAAAAAAGTAGGAGTGTAAGTAAAAGATTAAAAGGTGACATAACACCTAAATTTCAATAATCATTTATCTTTTTAAGCGTAATGCAAATTTGGCCTCATAAACATATCCACACACTAGCTAATTTTTCAATTAAAGATTATGAGTCAGTATTTGAATTAGCTAATAGATTTGATGCACTAAAGAATGCAGGAACAAAAAAGATACCGGCCTTACAAGGGACTTTGGTAACGTCTTTATTTTTTGAAGCTAGTACAAGAACAAAAAATAGTTTTGAGCTTGCAGCAAAAAAACTTTCTGCTGATGTCCAAACGTTTGCGCCATCCTCCAGCTCTTTAACAAAAGGCGAAACAATAATTGATACAGCCATAACTTATTCTGCCATGGGGGCGAATACATTAGTTATCAGACATTCATCAAGCTACATAACATTTGAGATCGCAAAAAAACTTGATGCAATAAATTCCAAGACTTCGGTTCTTAATGCGGGCGATGGATTACATAGTCACCCTAGCCAAGGATTGCTTGACATCTATACATTGATAAAATTCTTTTCCCAAAAAACACTGAATCCAGAGGTTTTAAATTCCAAAAAAATTTTAATAATAGGCGACGTTAATCATTCAAGGGTTGCCAGGTCAAATCTTTGGGCTTTGAGTGCATTCGGCGCCGATATAATCTTATGTGGTCCTAAGACATTAATACCTGATGAATTTATCAATTTTTTAAAAACCCCCGCGCCAAATCAAACAGAAGATCCTGTTAAATCAAGAGGTTCCATAACAATTTCTAGATCATTGGAAGAATCAATAAAAATTGCAGATGCGATTATTGTTTTAAGACTCCAGAAAGAGAGAATGATGGAAAATTTACTAAGTAGCATTGATTCATATAGTATGGATTATGGCTTAACCTCAGAGAAATTATCCTTAAATAATAAAGAGATTCCAATACTACATCCTGGTCCCATTAACAGAGATATTGAAATTAGTAGCAAAGTGGTAGATCGATATCCTAATTGCTTAATTAATAATCAAGTTGCTAATGGTATCCCTATAAGAATGGCGTTACTTTATCTATTACAAAAACACAACAAGTAAATTTATAGCAACTTAAGACTTTCAGTAAAGAAACCATAAAATAATCCCAATCTTAAAGAATCTAATAAAAGTACTAAAAATTTCTTTTTCCTTTCAAATCTAAAATTTCTTCTTAGAACTATTAAAAACTCAATAAAAACTACTGATAAAAAAGCTGCTATAGGATCCATGAGTTCTACAACGGCACTTACCATACCAAGAGAACTTCCAAAAAAGTAGCCGATTAAAAGTGTAATCAATGATATTGAATATCTTCGCCATGGATTATTAGCCCAAATACTTAATGTCTGAATATTTTCGACAATTTTTAGCTGAAATTTTGTCTTTTGAGGTTTAACAACCATTTTGCATTAAACTAAGCCGCTTCAGAGTTTGATTGAATTTTAGTATTTCCTTCTATTAATTCAAGTAATGCTTCCAACTGAGCCATTAACCCTCTTAGTTCGCCTGGTTCAGGGAAAAGGTCATCTTCTTTTATTCCTAAATGCATTTCTCTGAGCTCTTGCCTTAAATAGCGTATGTGACTAATGACTTGCTCTTTTTTGGTTTGCGACATGATACAAATTTTAAATAATTATTTTAAGAAAGAATATTTTTTTAAAGGTGAGTTTGCATATTTATGATTGAGAATGAAGATAAACGAACTTACAATAATTTGAAAAGATCATAAAAATTGGAAATTATTATATCCTCGAAAATATGTACTTAATTCCAATATCAATTTTAAATAATTACTTGAGGCTTTATTATTAGAGTATATTGACTTTACTCAATATGAAATTCATTTCTGAAAATAAAATAAGTGAAGAACTAGTAAATTCTTTTGATGAAGAAATGGCCCTTGAGCTCGCTAAAAGGTTAGAGGAAGATGATTATAATACTCCATTTGATGGTTTAAAAGACTGGCACTTACTGAGGGCTCTTGCAATCAATAGACCTGAATTAACAACTAATTATACCCATCTCCTCGATCAGGAACCTTTCGATGAAAACTAAAAGTAAGGACTCCAAAATAAAGGTTCTTTTATTAATAACTGGAAGTATTGCAGCTGTAAGAGTTCCATTATTAGTTAGCCAATTAGCGAAAGAAAATTATGAAATAAGATGCGTTTTATCAAAAAATGCAGAAAAATTAATAAAGCCGCTCTCTCTTTCTATTTTAAGTAGAAACCCGTGCATTTTAGAAAATGATCAATGGTCTGATAGTCAATCAACACCACTTCACATAGAACTAAGTAATTGGGCTGATATTTTAATCATCGCCCCTTTAACAGCGACAACATTAGCAAAATGGGTAACTGGAAATGCAGAGGGATTGATCCCAAGCATCTTAATAGCAAATATAAAGCCAATTATTGTTGCACCAGCAATGAATACACAAATGTGGCTAAATAAAGCTGTCCAAAAAAATTATGAGAATCTACAGAATTACGAAAATGTTTTGTCGTTGCAACCAAGTGATGGCCTCTTAGCATGTGATGCTGTTGGCATCGGTAAGATACCTCCAAATGATCTAATCCAATTAGCTCTTGAATTTATAGCTTCACACAAACAAAATGTATATCGCAAAGATTTACTTAATAAAGAAATTTTAATAACCGGAGGGTGTACCTTAGAGAAAATTGATGCGGCAAGAAACATTACTAACAAAAGTTCTGGAGCTATGGGCCTACTCCTTTCTCAAGTAGCGAGGTTCAGGGGAGCACAAGTAAAATATGTTCATGGTCCTTTGAAAATCGATAAGAATCTTACTGATGGAATAAAAAGATATGAAATCGAGACTAGTGTTGATTTAATTAAGGCACTTAATAATGAGATATCAAATTGCGATTATTTTTTCATGAATGCAGCAGTATCTGATTTCAAAATAAACTCTGATACTTCAGCTAAAATTCCAAAAGATCAAATTAATGCTCATTTGAATCAAAACTTTGAGCTAGTCCCAGATATTTTAAAAACAATTAGTAAATCAAAAAAAGATAACCAAGTTTTTGTAGGCTTTTGTGCTTTTACAGGATCTATCGAAGAGGCACGAATGACAATTAAAGAAAAGATTATCCAAAAGGGCTGTGATTATCTATTCGCAAATCCAATTGATCTTGAAGGTCAAGGATTTGGCTTTTTGGCACAAAATGAAGGTTGGCTATTCGATACTAACAATATGGAACACTACATTAACAAAACATCAAAAATTGATTTAGCAAATAAATTGATAACCCAAATTATTTCATTAAAAAAATAAAAAAAAATTTTTTAATTTGTATTTTTTTGTAATCTTAATCATTAAAAATAATGTGATAGCTTAAAATGATTCCAGTTTTTTAAAATCTAAAAAGCTACGGGTTGTTTCGAGGATTTAATAGTCCTATCTTTTATGGTCCTTTCCCTTGTAATATCCGTACTGAACTTATTAGATGACCTTTAATCTATCGTCACAGAACTTTACTGCAACTTTAATTATGAGAATTCGTTCTTTCTTAGCTTTTGTTATTTCAATTTGTATAACTTTTGCTTTCGTACCTGTTAAAACATTTGCTTTTTCTGAAAGAGGAAATGCACAATTCACGGATGTTGTTAACACAGGAAAAGCTAATGATTGTCCTACATTAGACTCATCTCTTGTCGGATCAATTTCTCTAGGTAATGGAGATAGCCTTAAAGGAATATGCATGCATCCAACAGAAGTTTATGTAAAAGTACCTGGGACAAAACGAAAAGCTGCAGAATTTGTTTCTACAAAAATTATTAGTCCTAGAAATAACACCACAGTGACAGAAGTTTATGGAGATATAGATTCAGGAACTTTCACTGAAAAGGGTGGTATTGATTTTCAACTAATTACTGTTTTAACTCCTGGTGGTTTAGAGGTGCCATTTGCATTCTCAGCAAAAGATCTTACAGCTGATTTACCTTCATCTATTGAGCCAGGCACAGAAGTTAGTGGTTCAACATTTACACCTAACTACAGAACTGGAGATTTTCTAGATCCAAAGGCAAGAGCTAAAAATACTGGTGTTGAATATGCTCAAGGTTTAGTTGCATTAGGAGGCGATGACGAAGAACTTGCAAAAGAAAATATTAAAGTTGATGTAAACGGTACTGGCGTTATTACTCTTTCAATCAACAATGTAGATTCTGACACAGACGAATTTGCTGGTACTTTTGAAGCAATCCAACCTTCAGATACAGATATGGGTTCAAAGGATCCACTTGATGTAAAAATAATTGGGGAGCTTTACGGAAGAAAGGCATAAATCCTACTTAAGAGAAAAAGGGGGTTAAACCCCTCTTTTTTTTTCAAAATTTTTCTTTATCAATTTAAAAAATGGAATTACAACAAAAAACTAAACCAGATACCAATGGACTCATACCACCTTATGGAGGTGAACTAAAAAATTTAATTATCAAAGATAAAAACCTTAAAAATGATCTTATCTCTAAAGCCACTTTTGAGTTTGAATGTAGCGAGAGAAATGCATGCGATGTGGAACTTTTGATGGTTGGAGCTTTTTCTCCGTTGGAAGGTTTTATGGATGAAAATAACTACAATTCGGTAATTAAAAATAATAGAAATACAAACGGGTTACTTTTTGGCTTGCCTATTGTATTTGATTCAAATGATGAAAAAGTAAAAGCTGGAGAGACAATATTACTTACTTATAAAAAACAAAAAATAGCAGTTTTAGAAGTAAGCTCTAAATGGGAGCCTGACAAATCCGTAGAAGCTGAACTTTGTTATGGTACTAATTCTTTAGATCATCCTGCTGTTAAGATGATTTTTAACGAGAGAGGGAGATTTTATATCGGAGGAAGAGTTTATGGTTTCGAGCTACCAATTAGAGAATTCCCCTGCAAAACTCCAGAAGAAGTTAGATCAACACTGCCAGTAAATCATGATGTAGTTGCATTTCAATGCAGAAATCCAATTCATAGAGCACATTATGAATTATTTACTAATGCCTTACTTTCAGATAATGTCTCATCTAACTCAGTTGTTTTAGTTCATCCAACTTGTGGGCCAACTCAACAAGATGATATCCCTGGAAAAGTTAGATATTTGACCTATAAAGAATTAGAAGAGGAAATATCTGATGAAAGAATAAAATGGGCTTTTTTACCTTATTCAATGCATATGGCAGGGCCTAGAGAAGCTCTTCAACATATGATAATCAGAAGAAATTATGGCTGCACCCACTTTATTATTGGTAGAGATATGGCTGGTTGTAAGTCTTCATCAACTGGTGAAGATTTTTATGGTCCATATGACGCCCAGAATTTTGCGAATAAGTGTGCAGATGAATTGATGATGCAAACTGTTCCTTCAAAAAATTTAGTTTACACTAAGGAAAAAGGATACATAACAGCTGAAGAAGCTAAAGCATTTAATTATGAAATTATGAAACTTAGTGGTACTGAATTTAGAAAGAAATTGAGGAATGGAGAACCAATTCCTGAATGGTTTGCATTCAAAAGTGTAGTAGATGTTCTAAGACGCTCTTAATATTGCTTTATTATTAGTATTATAGATTTATTAAAGATTTTTTATCGTGAACAAACGTTGGAGAAACGTAGGACTTTATGTCCTAGCCGTTATTACTGTAATTTTCATTGGTACTTCAGTTTTTGATAAACCTAGTACTGAAAGTTCTACAAAGACCTTGAGATATAGTGATTTTATAGAGGCAGTACAAGATAAAGAAATCAGTAGAGTTCTAATATCTCCAGATAATGCCACAGCTCAAGTTGTTGAAAATGATGGGAGCAGGTCTGAAGTTAATTTAGCCCCTGACAAAGATTTATTAAAAATACTAACTGAGAATAATGTAGATATTGCTGTAACTCCTACAAAATTAGCCAACCCATGGCAACAGGCTGTAAGTAGCTTAATTTTCCCAGTACTTTTGATTGGAGGCCTATTTTTTCTTTTCAGAAGATCCCAAAGTGGTAATGCTGGGGGTGGCAACCCTGCCATGAGTTTTGGCAAAAGCAAAGCCAGACTGCAAATGGAACCATCTACACAAGTAACTTTTGCAGATGTTGCTGGTGTTGAAGGTGCAAAATTAGAACTCACAGAAGTTGTAGATTTTCTTAAGAGTCCAGATAGATTTACTGCAGTCGGAGCAAAAATTCCAAAAGGAGTTCTTCTTGTCGGCCCTCCTGGTACAGGAAAAACATTACTAGCAAAAGCAGTAGCTGGAGAAGCAGGTGTACCTTTTTTCTCAATATCTGGTTCAGAATTTGTCGAGATGTTTGTTGGGGTTGGAGCTAGTAGAGTTAGAGATCTTTTTGAACAAGCTAAAAAGAATGCTCCTTGTATTGTGTTTATTGACGAAATAGATGCAGTTGGAAGACAAAGAGGAGCTGGTATGGGCGGAGGAAATGATGAAAGAGAACAAACATTAAATCAACTCTTAACCGAAATGGATGGCTTTGAAGGTAATTCAGGAATAATAATAGTTGCTGCAACCAATAGACCAGATGTCTTAGATTCAGCTTTAATGCGCCCTGGAAGATTCGATAGACAGGTAACAGTAGATCGACCAGATTATGCTGGTCGATTGCAGATATTAAATGTTCACGCGAAAGATAAAACTCTTTCAAAAGACGTTGATTTAGATAAAGTTGCCAGAAGAACACCAGGATTTACTGGTGCAGATTTAGCTAATCTTTTAAACGAAGCAGCAATACTTGCAGCTAGAAAAGATTTAGATAAAGTAAGTAACGATGAAGTCGGTGATGCCATTGAAAGAGTTATGGCTGGCCCAGAAAAGAAAGATAGAGTCATCAGTGATAAGAAAAAAGAATTAGTTGCTTATCACGAAGCTGGTCATGCACTCGTTGGAGCATTAATGCCTGATTATGATCCAGTAGCAAAAGTCTCAATCATTCCAAGAGGTCAAGCTGGGGGTCTAACCTTCTTTACTCCAAGTGAAGAAAGAATGGAATCTGGTCTTTACTCTCGTTCTTACCTTCAAAATCAAATGGCTGTAGCTCTTGGTGGAAGAGTTGCTGAAGAAATAGTTTATGGCGAAGAAGAGGTAACAACAGGAGCTTCAAATGATTTACAACAAGTTGCCAATGTAGCAAGACAAATGATCACTAAATTTGGTATGAGTGACAAAATAGGTCCAGTCGCTCTAGGTCAATCTCAAGGTGGAATGTTTCTCGGAAGAGATATGAGTTCGACAAGAGACTTCTCTGAAGACACAGCAGCAACTATTGATGTAGAGGTTTCAGAACTTGTTGATGTTGCCTACAAGAGAGCTACAAAAGTATTAACAGACAATAGAACTGTTCTTGACGAAATGGCTCAAATGCTAATTGAAAGAGAAACTATAGATACTGAAGATATCCAAGACTTACTCAACCGCTCAGAAGTAAAAGTCGCAAACTATATTTAACGCGGAATTTTAAATTTTTAATGAATAATAAAGAAGATTCTTTTTCGGAATATCTGAAAATTGAGTCTTTTTTTTTACTTATAAAACCTGAAAATAATATTTATTCAAATACCTCTATAAGAAATTCATTTTTTGAAGAATTAGAAAACTTAGTAAAATTAGGATTGAAGAATATTGAAATAAGTTGGTCTAACAACGAAAATTGGTTCGATTTTGTATCCGATATCAAAATTAAATATCCAAGAATTAATTTAGGCTCCGCCTCCATAGTTAATAAGCAATCAATAGAAGATTCTTTAAAAATTGGATTAAATTTTTCGATGATGAAATTTTGGGATAAAGATCTTTTCAATTATGCGCAGTCAAAAAATTATTTATTAATTCCTGGAATTAATAATTTAAAAGATCTTAAGGAAGCTATAGATTTAAATTGCAACATTATCAAAATTTACCCAATAAAAAGTAAAGATAGTCTGATAAATATACTCAACTATAAAAATGTTGATTTCATTGCTGCTGGAGGACTATCAATCAATGATTTAAAAACTTATAAATCTTTAGGGTATAAAGCAGTTGTAATTGGAGATAAAGCTATCAAAAATAAAAAATTTGATCTAAAAATATATGAATGGCTCAAAAATAATTAAGTTAAGGATAAATATAATTTATTCAACAAAAATTCTACTTATTTATTAAGTCACATTGAGCATGATTTAGAAGCAAATGATCAGCAAGTACTAAAGCTACCATAGCATCAACCATGGGAACTGCTCTTGGCAGAACGCATGGATCGTGTCTCCCTTTTGCTTTCATAAGTACTTCTTTACCTTCAGCATTTACTGTTTTCTGTTCTTTCCCGATGGTTGCTGTAGGTTTAAAAGCTATCTTCATCTCGATATTTTCACCATTACTTATTCCGCCTTGTATACCTCCTGAATTGTTTGATGTTGTTCTTAACTTATTAATATCATCAGACTTGATGAAGGCATCATTATGTTCGCTTCCTTTTAAATACGTTCCAGAGAAACCTGAACCTATTTCAAAGCCTTTCGTGGCAGGCAAAGACATCAAAGCCTTTGCTAAATCAGCTTCTAATTTATCAAAAACAGGCATTCCAAGACCAGAGGGAACATTTCTTACTAGACATTCAATAACACCGCCGCAAGAGTCTCCTTGACGCTTTAATTCCTTAATTCTCTCGATCATTTCTGTTGATACCTTTTCATCAGGACATCTAACAATATTAGAATCTATTTTTTTGAGAGAAATCTTCTCTTTATTTATATCAGAATCAATATCATGTATACGCTTTACCCAAGATAGTATTTCAGTGTTACAGAAGGTTTTTAATAATTGTTTTGCTACAGCACCAGCAGCTACTCTCCCAATTGTTTCTCTGGCAGAAGCTCTTCCACCGCCAGAACTTGCCTGAATTCCATATTTCAGATGATATGTACCATCTGCATGAGAAGGTCTAAATACCTGCTCCAAATTATTATAATCTCCTGGTCTTTGATCCTTATTTCTTACCAACATTGCTATTGGAGTTCCAAGTGTTAACCCTTCCTTTATCCCACTTAATATTTCAATTTTATCTTCTTCATTTCTAGGTGTTGTAATGACACTTTGGCCAGGTCTGCGCCTATCTAATTCATTTTGTATTAAATTTATATCTATTTTTAACTTAGGTGGACATCCATCAAGGATAACTCCTACTGCACCACCATGTGATTCTCCAAAAGTACTAACACGAAAAATTTTTCCAAAAGTACTACTCATAGAAATATCAAATGTTTTATCTATATATAAATATTATATGAAACCAATTGAAAAATAAACAAAAAAAAGCCCCCAAAAAGGGGGCTTGTAAATTTAAGAACTTTAAGCTTAACCGATAGCTGGAGCTGAAAGAGCTACTGTTGTAGACTCAGCTGCTGCTAGATCAAGTGGGAAGTTGTGAGCGTTACGCTCATGCATTACTTCCATACCAAGGTTTGCTCTGTTAAGAACGTCACCCCATGTAGGAACAATCTTACCGTTTGCATCAACAACTGACTGGTTGAAGTTGAAACCGTTAAGGTTGAATGCCATTGTGCAGATACCCATTGAAGTTAACCATACACAAACAACTGGGAATACAGCTAGGAAGAAGTGAAGACTTCTGCTGTTGTTGAAACTTGCATATTGGAAGATCAAACGACCGAAGTAGCCATGAGCTGCAACGATGTTGTATGTTTCTTCTTCTTGTCCGAACTTGTAACCATAGTTCTGAGATTCTGTCTCAGTTGTTTCTCTGATTAGAGATGAAGTAACAAGTGAACCGTGCATAGCTGAGAATAAAGATCCTCCGAACATACCAGCAACACCAGCCATGTGGAATGGGTGCATAAGGATGTTGTGCTCTGCCTGGAAAACAAACATGAAGTTGAATGTTCCAGAGATACCTAGAGGCATTCCGTCAGAGAATGAACCTTGACCGAATGGGTATACAAGAAATACTGCGAAAGCTGCTGAAACTGGTGCAGAGTATGCAACACAGATCCAAGGACGCATACCTAAACGGTATGAAAGCTCCCACTGTCTTCCCATGTATGCTGAGATACCAATTAGGAAGTGGAAAATTACAAGCTGGTAAGGACCACCGTTGTATAACCACTCATCTACAGTAGCTGCTTCCCAAATTGGGTAGAAGTGTAGACCAATAGCATTAGATGAAGGAACAACTGCACCTGAGATGATGTTGTTTCCATATAGGAATGAACCAGCAACTGGCTCTCTAATTCCGTCGATGTCTACTGGTGGTGCTGCGATGAATGCAACGATGAAGCAAGCCGCTGCTGTAAGAAGGCATGGAATCATTAAGACGCCGAACCAACCAACATAAATTCTGTTGTTAGTTGATGTTACCCACTCACAAAACTGTGGCCAACCTTTTAACAGCGAAGAACGCTGCTGCTGAATAGTTGTCATGAGTTCGTAAAGTATGTCTCTAAAGTGAGACGTGTAAATAAAAACGGAAATAAAATCCCGCTTCGAAGATTTTAGACCAAAATCGCTAAAAATGTGTAAATATTTTTTCTTTAAGTAAACTTATTTTTTGGAAAACCTGAGAAAAGAACTTCCATGTCTTAAGATTTTCTTTGTTATTGAGGACTCAACTTGGTAATAATCGAATGGCTTCTTAACGGAAAAAGATCTAGAGAGGTGGTTTCCTTAAGACAGGCTAAGCATAGAAGACTGCAATTAGAGGCTTTTGGAGCTGTTATTTATTGGAGTGAAAGAATTTAGGTTTTTAAGGTTTAAAAATTAGAAAAAAAAAATAAAAGTATTAAATATTAAATAAACTTATCTATAAAATAAAAAATCCTTATTAGTTTTCAACGATTTATTATTCCGGTTTCTTAATTTAAAAACTTTCAAACTCTTGAACCCATTGTTTTTTGGAACAAATCACTTCTTTTTTTGTGTAGCTCATGGCAATTTTTTTTTCCTTATAAGCAACCTCTCCAATAAAAACAGGCCAAATCAATTGGTCCCGTTCATATTTGTGGATTATTCCTTGGCTATCCAGAAATAATGGATCTCCTTTTTTAATCATTTTCCAATCTTGGTTTATTCTCTCAGGATGAATTATGCCATCAATATCTCCCTTTTCATCTCTTGGATAATCTATACTCCCTTGATGAACGTGAACAACTAATTCCTTTGGAAGTTCTATAAGTTTATTTTTTAATTTATCTATCTCTTCCCTTAGGGAGCTAATTATTAGAGAGAATCTATTTATAATGTTTTGATCATAAAAATTTTGTGCGACAGCTCCTATTTCAATAACTAAACCACATGGCCAAGCTTCTACAAGAAAGCCTGTTTGGGCTTCATCTTTTTCGTGCAAATAAATAGGCAATCCAAATTTGTTCTGTAGTAATGCAGCTAAACAAAAATCTTTGGATCTCCTCCCATACATAACAATGCTTGTTCCCATATTTGCAGTAGTAGTGTGCAAATCGATTGCAATTTGACAGGGTTTAGATCCGTCAATTCCAAATTCATCTACTAAAAAATTGGCTCTATTAGTTTCATACAAGCTATTCTTGTGTAGATCAAAATTCTTACTTTCTTTAAAAGATCTATTTAAATCTAGATCTACATATCTGCAACCTTTTTCATAGGCAGCAGGATTACCTATGATGTACTCATACTCAATACCATTATTTAAACTATTTTCCTTTTTATTAAATTGCTTAACAGCCCAAACAGGATTAATTTCATTCCCATGAGTGCCTGAAACGATAAGTATTCTTTGAACAGTCATTTTTTCTTTAAAAATAAAATTTTATGCAAAATAAATACCTTATAAAGGCCTCCAGAAAATTCTGGTTTTGGTTTTGGACCCAATTAATGAATGGCTTCGCGCCATCAGATTTACATGGTAATTATAAAAGGCCTAAAGGTATAACCATTAATAGTGAATACGATATTAATAATGAGAATGGACAAATTTATTTATTAGTAGGTCATTCTTGTCCATGGTGTCAAAGAACTTTACTCGTACACGTAATAAAAGATTTATCTAAAAAAGTTAAAGTAATTTTTTTAAAGGCAAATGTTGAGCATGGCGAATGGATTTTCAATACAAAAATTAAGGGATGTATAAGACTTTCAGACCTTTACAAAAAAGCTAATAAAAAGATTATTTTTAGAGCGACATTACCTCTTTTAATTAGCTTTGTAAAAGATGAAGTAAATATTCTCTCTAATGAAAGTTCACAGATTATAAGACTACTCAATTCATTAAAAAGTGAATCGAAATATCAGGCATTAAGTATTAAAAATGGTAATCAAAAATTTTTAGATTTAATTAATAACAGCATTAATGATGGCGTATATAAATGTGGTTTCGCCAGAAACCAGTTAGCTTACGAAAAAGCAAGTAAAAATCTTTTCGCAGCTATAAATGAAATTGAAAATTTACTACAGAAAAATAAAGGGGACTGGATATTTGGAGAAGAGTTAACCTACGCAGATATTTACCTTTTTCCAACGCTTATAAGATGGGAATTGATATATAGCAAACTTTTCAAATGTACTGAACAAGAACTATCAATTTTTGAAAAAATTATTGAATGGAGATTAAAATTCTTTAAATTATCTAACGTAAATAGGACATGCTTCGACAACGAATGGAAAAAAGATTACTACAAAGCTTTATTCCCATTAAACCCAAATCAAATAATCCCAGTTTTGCCATCGCTAAAGGAAATAATGAAAGTAGAGACCAAAAAAAAATAAATCAATCAATTTCAAAAAAAATGATGTTGTAATGAACACTTATTTAGTTCATAGATAATGCAATTTCATTAGAAATTAACTATGTTATGTATGTCTACTAAAGTACGAAAAGCTTAAAATGAAATCCATTGACGAACACATCCAAAAAGATCAATCGGAAATCGAATCTGCAAAAGCAGAGGGCAATCTTCCAAAGGTCAGACATTTAACTGAAGAGCTAAAAGAACTCGAAGAGTATAAAGATCATCATCCAGATGATAAACATGACCCTAATGCTTTGGAACTATTCTGCGATGCCAACCCGGATGAACCAGAATGTCTTGTTTATGATGATTAAGTTTTCTTTTGATAGATATTGCGCAATAAAAAAAGGGCTCTAAAAGCCCTTTTTTTATTTATTAATTCTATTAGTAATCTCTATTAAAGTCGGATGGACTCCCTGTAAGAGAACATACAACCGATTCCTCATTTTTCATTTCCTTGACTTCTACAATCGGTCTGCCCATTTTCTTCAAAACCTCAATATCTTGAATGGTTTGACATCTAGCTATGATTTTTCCTTGTTTATCAAAGCAAGTATAGAAATTCATATTTTGTTTAAAGAGGTATCTTATTTATGACTAATTTTCATTATTAAATCAAGTGTTTTTTTTACAAAAAAATTTTAAATTCAAGTTAGATTCTTTTCCATACTTCAGAAAGCAGTGAAGATAAACCTTTTCTTAAAGATGAAGAAATAACTAAAACTTTCTTTTTAGATAAATCTTCTAACTTTTTTGAAATTATTTTCAAATAATCATCATCTACCAGCTCAATTTTATTCAATACTATTATCCTCTCTTTATCTAAAAGACCTTTTCCATATTTTTTTAATTCCTGCTCAATTATCTCAAAATCATGTAAAGGATTTTCTGCAATTGCATCAATTAAGTGAACAAGTATCTTCGTTCTTTGGATGTGCCTTAAAAAATCATGGCCTAAACCCACTCCATCAGCTGCCCCTGATATTAATCCAGGAATATCCGCAAAAAGGCAACCATTCCCATCAATTTTTCTTACTACACCTAAGTTAGGTATTAGAGTTGTGAAAGGATAATTTGCGATTTTTGGACGGGCAGATGATACAACAGAAATTAAGGTACTTTTCCCAGCATTTGGAAGACCTATAATCCCAACCTCTGCAAGAAGTTTTAGTTCTAATTGTACCTCCCATATCTCACCATCTTTTCCTTCAGTGAATGATTCTGGGGCTCTATTTTGATTACTTAAATAGTAAGCATTACCATGTCCACCTCTTCCTCCAATGGCAATAGTTAAACTCTGTTTATCTTTAGTTAAGTCTCCTAAAATAATGCCGGTTTTAATATCCCTTATTTCTGTACCGCAGGGTACTTTAAGGATTGTATCCTGACCTGAAGCACCTGATCTTTTATTAGGACCTCCTTTACATCCATCTTCAGCAATTATTTCACGTTTGAATTTAAAATCTAATAATGTTTGTAGGTTATTATCAGCCATCAAAATAACTGAACCCCCTCTTCCACCATTTCCCCCTGAAGGACCTCCAGCAGGAACGAATTTTTCTCTTCTAAATGAAACTATTCCATTTCCACCTTTTCCAGCTTTAAGAATAATGTTGGCTTGATCAATAAATTGCACTTAATACGCTTATTAAATTTTTTTCTAGGTATTTTAAATTTTATTTTATCCACGCAATACTGCAACCAGGGCCACCCTCGTTATTGGCTGCATCTTCAATCTTATCAACATAATTTAAACCTGATAACCAATTTCTTAGTCCTTTTTTTAATTTTCCTGTGCCAATTCCATGAACAATCCATAGCGGTCCGTGAAATTTTCTAATTTTCTCCTCAATAATTATTTCAGCTTCATGAACTCTTAACCCTCTTACATCAATTGTATTTTTACTCGTTCTAATTTTAGAAAAAGAAAAATCTTCTCTTGTAGACTTGATCTCAATTTTTGACCTTTTAAAATTAGGCTTTTCTCCATTAATACCTTCAAAGTCATTTACAGATAATGTGCTTCTAAATGAACCACATTTAATTTCATAAAAACCACTTTTTTTATCTAAATCTACAATTTGTCCCGTACTATTTAGGCTTTTAATCTTTACAAAATCACCTACTTGAGGATTCCATGATATTGACTTTTCAAATTTTTTTTGGGTTAAATGTTCCGTCTCAATTTCCTTTAATCTTTTTCCAATAATTCTCGTATCCTCTCCATTAACATTTTTATCTCTTAATTTTTTAATCAAATCTATCACCTCTTTTTTAGCGGATACAATATGTTTTGATAATTTTGACCTTTCTATTTCTTGGATTTTTTCAGCATTTATTTTTTGATATTCATAATTTCTCTTCAGTTCATCATGTAGTATTTCAGTCCTTGCAATCAATTCTGCAGCAGCTTCTGCAGAATTTTGTTGTTTAATCTTCTCTTCCTCAAGTCCTTTAATAATATTGTTAATATTGTCAACTTCTTTTGGCTTTAGATAATTTGCAGCTTCATTGAGTATGTTTTCATCGAGACCAATTCTCTTTGAAATTGACAAAGCATTACTTCTCCCAGGAATACCCCAGTTGAGTATATATTTTGGCTTCAAAGAATCCTCATCAAAGGCAACTGATACGTTTTCAAATCTTGAGTCGCTATATTTTAAAGCCTTAATATCTCCATAATGTGTAGTTGCAAAAGTGATATCAGATTTATTTGCAAATTCTTTTAATAAAGCCATCGCAAGAGCACTTCCTTCAAGAGGATCTGTGCCAGATCCAATCTCATCTAGCAAAACAACTGATAATCCTTTCTTATGCTCAAGTGAATCTAATATCTCTTTTATGCGGGATATATGCCCACTGAAGGTAGATAAATTTTCTTCTAATGATTGATTATCTCCTATATCCACATATATATTTGGACAAAAAGGGATAATAGGATTATTAGTTGAAGGTATCAATAATCCTGCTCTAGCCATAAGTAAAGACAAGCCCAAACCTTTTAAAGCTGCTGTTTTACCTCCAGTATTTGGGCCTGTAATAGCTACAACCTTAATGTTTCTGTTTATATAAAAATCGACAGCTACCGGTGGAGGGGCTCCTTTTTTTTTATGTTCCCAAATCAATAACGGATGAGAAAAACCAATTAAAGAAATATTAGGACTTTTCTCAAACGTAGGAGTTTTGCCTCCAATCCATTTCGAATATCTTGAACGAGTTAGGGCATTTTCTAATCTCAATAAAATGGATGCCATTTCAATAAGATTTTCTGAATTATCACTAACAACCAAGGCCCATTTTTTAAGTAATTTAAATTCTTCTGCTGTGATCCTAGCCTCTAAAGAAGCAATCTTATTACCTTTAGTTACTACACTTTCAGGCTCAAAATATACTGTATTTCCTGAAGATGAAGAGTCATGAATTATGCCTTTAAATTTATCTACATAATTAACTTTCGCTGCTAAAACAGGCCTTCCATATCGATCTCCAATAGTAGTATCTTGCAAATAGGCTAAATTCTTTTGAATAAATTTCTCAACTAATATTTTTCTTTCAAGTTTCTTAGATAAAAATTCTTTTCTAAGAATAGATAGTTCACTACTAGCATTGTCTGAAATCCTTCCATTCGATTCAATACCTTTTTTAAAAATCGTTTCAATATTCTGATGGTCAATTAAATTTTTTATAAATGATGAAATATAAGGCCTTTGTTCAAAATCTAATAAGATTTTTTTTAAATTTCTTGCTGCAGCAATTGTTTTCGCTATTTCTAATAATTCAGAAGATGAAATTACACCTCCCTTGGAACAAATTTCAATATTTCTACTAATATCAAAAACACCAGAAAAACTAATTGAATTATCTAAATTTTTTTCTAGCTCATTAATTTCAACAGTTTCATTCAAAAGTCTTTTAGATGACTCGTATTCTGAAGGAATAACAAAACTTAAAATTGATCGTTTACCCATTTCCGTTGAGGCAAATGAAGATAAATGCGTTTTTAATGAATCCCACTCTAAAAGGTTTATAGATTCTTCTTCTAAGGTGTTATCTGAATATGATTTTTTAGAATAACTTTTGTCTTGCATACAAAAAAAGAATCAAACATTCGATTGAATCCCTTCAGGAGGAACATAAAGCATCTCAAGCCAGTTTCCTTCAGTATCCTTCATATAAAAAGATGCTGTTCCATCTCTATGCTCATGTAAAGGACCAACTGTTACACCTGAATTTTTTAAATCATTTTGAATATTTTCCACTTCTTTTTTGTTTTCAAAATGAAAAGCAAAGTGAGGTCCCGCAGCTTTGTAGCTAGGGCCTAACAACGCCAGTCCATCTTTCCCTCGACCAGCCTCTAAATAAGACCAATCTTTATCATCCCAAACCAAATTCATACCAAGCTTAATATAAAAAGATTTCGCCCTTTCGAGATTCTCTACTCTAAGTGCAATGTGACCAATCCTATTTACTCCTTGTGAAAACTTCAAAACAAAGCGGTTAATTTATTACTTATCTAAGAATAAACCAAATTCTGGTCAATAATGAGTTTTTAAGTATCCTGCAACCATTGAGATGCATCACAAGCATGATAAGTAAGTATTAATTTTGCTCCTGCTCTTTTAAAACTAAGCAATGTCTCTAAAACAATATCTTTTTCGTTAATCCAGTTCTTCATAGCAGCAGACTTTACCATGGAATACTCCCCACTAACGTTGTATGCAGCTATAGGTTTATTTGAAAAAGTGCTTAATCTATAAACTATATCCAAGTATGAAATTCCTGGTTTTACCATCAAAATATCAGCTCCTTCATACTGATCCAATGCTGATTCAATTAAAGCCTCTTTTGAATTGGCAGGATCCATTTGATATGTAGACTTATTGTCTGGAATTATTTTCTTACTATTTTCTCTAGGAGCCGAATCTAAAGCAGTTCTAAATGGACCGTAATAAGCAGATGAATATTTTGCTGTGTAACTAATAATACCTACATCACAAAATCCTTGGGTATCAAGAGAAGCTCTGATTGCTCCAACTCTCCCATCCATCATGTCACTAGGACCAATAAAATCTGCTCCAGCTCTTGCTTGTGTTAAAGCTTGTTTTTTTAAAATTTCGATTGTTTCATCGTTCAATATTTTTCCAGTTTCATCAACTAATCCATCATGACCATCACAAGAGTATGGGTCCAAGGCAACATCTGTCATTATTGCCATTTCTGGAATCTCTTTTTTTAATATTCGTATAGCTTTAGGTATTAAACCGTCTTCATTGAAACATTCTGCACCATCTTCAGTCTTTAAGCTATCGTTAATTTTCGGGAAAAGAACCACACACCTTATTCCCAATTCCCATGCCCTGGTAACCTCCTTTATTAAGCCATTAATATCCCATCTATAGGTTCCTGGCATTGCTGAAATTTCCTCTTTAAAATCTTTCTCATGAATAAATAATGGATAAATAAAGTCCGATGCCGTTAGATGGTTTTCCCTAACCATTTCTCTAATTGCTTCAGTTCTTCTTAACCTTCTAGGACGAATAATCGAATTCATTTGAATATTATTTAAATTAAAAAATATTTATCTAATAGATTAATCGCTTGCCTCGCACATAAATCAATCAGAGACTAATTTTGTTCAGGAAAATTAACTAAAATTTATTTAATACGAGCAAAAAAAGTTACAAAAGTATTTTGCACAATCTTCATTTTTCACAAATTTACGTCATTAAGAGATAATATCTTCTAGTTAAGTATTTATTTTAAGGAGAGTATCTTTGAAAATAATTAATGGATTTCATCTAAAGAATGTAAGAGGCGATATTCTAGGAGGGATTACAGCCGCAGTGGTGGCTTTGCCTCTCGCTCTTGCTTTTGGTAATGCTGCGTTAGGACCTGGCGGAGCAATTTATGGACTATATGGAGCAGTAGTAGTTGGTTTTTTAGCAGCATTATTCGGCGGAACACCTGCTCAAGTTAGTGGACCTACCGGTCCCATGAGTGTAACTGTCGCAGGGGTAGTAGCAGGGTTAGCAGCAGTAGGGGTTCCAAGAGATCTTTCTGCCGGACAAATTTTACCTTTAGTTATGGCAGCGGTAGTCATTGGCGGCTTACTGCAAATATTATTCGGCATTTTAAAATTAGGTAAATACATTACTTTAGTTCCATATTCTGTTGTTTCAGGATTTATGTCTGGTATTGGAGTAATAATCATTGCGCTTCAGATTGGGCCATTACTTGGAATTAGCACTCGAGGTGGAGTAGTCGAATCTTTAACTACTGTATTTTCAAATTTCCAGCCCAATGGTGCTGCTATTGGAGTAGCAATAATGACACTAGGTATAGTATTTCTTACTCCTAGAAAAATAAGTCAGTGGGTTCCTTCTCCTCTCTTAGCCCTGTTAATAGTTACCCCAATATCAATATTAATTTTTGGAGATGGAGCTATTGATAGAATCGGAGAAATCCCAAGGGGAGTTCCATCTTTAAATTTCCCAAGTTTTAATCAATATTTCCCAATTATTTTCAAAGCAGGCTTAGTCCTAGCAGTACTTGGTGCAATTGACTCATTACTGACATCTCTAGTAGCAGACAACATATCTCAAACAAAACATAATTCTGATAGAGAACTTATTGGTCAAGGGATAGGAAATGCTGTTGCAGGTCTGTTTTCAGGTTTACCTGGAGCAGGAGCAACGATGAGAACAGTTATAAATGTTAAATCTGGAGGATCAACTCCCATTTCTGGAATGGTTCACTCGGTTGTATTGTTAATAGTTTTAGTTGGCGCAGGACCTTTAGCGGAGCAAATACCAACCGCGTTGCTTGCAGGAATTCTTATAAAAGTTGGTCTAGATATTATTGATTGGGGATTCTTGAGGAGGGCTCACAAATTATCTTTAAAAACTTCAGTTGTAATGTATGGAGTACTCCTAATGACTGTTTTTTGGGATTTAATTTGGGCAGTTTTAGTAGGTGTATTCATAGCAAATATGCTCACTATCGATTCAATAACCGAAACTCAACTAGAAGGTATGGACGAGGATAATCCTTTATCAAATGATGATCAAGCCAAAAATGCATTACCTGCTGATGAAAAAGCACTATTAGATAGATGCTCAGGAGAAGTAATGTTATTTAGACTTAAAGGACCACTTAGTTTTGGAGCAGCTAAAGGTATATCTGAGAGAATGATGCTAGTAAGAAACTACAAGGTTTTAATACTAGATATCACTGACGTACCAAGACTTGGAGTGACGGCGACTCTCGCAATAGAGGACATGATGCAGGAAGCAAAAAATAATTCCAGAAAAGCATTTGTTGCTGGGGCAAATGAAAAAGTAAAAGATAGATTAGCTAAGTTTGGAGTTGAAGGCATTATTGAAACAAGAAAAGAAGCTTTAGAAACCGCTCTTAATGAAATAGCCTAATAATTTATGGAAATAAATCCAATTCTTCAAAATGTATTAGCCCCGCCAGTTCTTTTCTTTTTGATTGGAGCAATATCAGTACTCTTTAAATCTGATTTAGAAATACCAGCACCATTACCTAAACTCTTCTCCTTATATCTGCTACTAGCAATTGGTTTTAAAGGAGGTATAGAGATACAGAAAAGTGGTTTTACAGATCAAGTATTGCCCACTTTAAGTGCTGCAATTCTTATGTCATTAGTAATTCCGCTGATTGGATTTTTAATTTTAAGATTTAAGTTTGATGTCTTTAATTCCGCTGCAATAGCAGCAGCATACGGTTCAATTAGTGCTGTTACATTTATTTCCGCAGAAAGTTTTTTGGAAAGTCAAAAAATAGCTTTTGATGGGTTTATGGTTGGAGCCTTAGCTTTAATGGAGTCTCCTGCAATAATTGTTGGATTATTACTTGTGAAATTTGCAGCACCCAAAAATAGGCCAAAATCAAGAAAAATGCATCTAAGCGCAATATTACACGAATCACTTTTGAATGGATCAGTTTATTTATTGCTCTCAAGCTTAATTGTAGGATTTCTTACTGCTTCCAGTAATCCCTCAGGGATTGCAAAAATGGAGCCTTTTACTGGACAATTATTCTATGGAGCAGAATGCTTCTTCTTGTTAGATATGGGAATAGTCGCTGCTCAAAGATTACCGAGACTGAAGAATGCGGGTTCGTTCTTGATTGGCTTTGCCATTTTTATGCCTTTATTTAACTCATTTATTGGTGTTTTTGTTGCAAGATTTTTATCATTAGGACCTGGCAACGCACTTTTATTTGTGGTTTTATGTGCTAGCGCCTCTTATTTAGCAGTTCCTGCAGCTATGAGGATGACGGTACCAGAAGCTAAATCTAGTTATTATATTTCAACTACACTAGGTCTAACTTTCCCATTCAATATAGTTCTTGGCATTCCCATATATATGAGTTTAGTAAATACCATTATCCCATTGTCCCCTCTATAAAAATGAAAAGATTAGACTTGATATTTAGTGAAAGAGAACTAGGTGCAATCATTAAAACATTAGAAAAAGCTAATGTTCCTGGATATACAGTTATGAAACACGCCACAGGCAGAGGGCCTGAAAGAGTTGTTACTGAAGATATGGAATTTACAGGATTAGGAGCAAATGCTCATGTAATTGTTTTTTGTGAGCAAGAATTAATAGATAAAATGAGAGATAACATCAGGGACGATTTAAGCTACTACGGAGGAGTTGCTTATATTTCTGAGGCAACACCCCTTTAAATTAAAGAAGCAATATTTATTTTTAAGAATGAATCCAATCTACTCTTATGTTTTTTCGACTATTTAAGTATCTATCAATTGACATTGCAGCAATACATCCATCAGAAGCTGCAACTACGGCTTGCTTAAATGGTGTATTTCTTATATCTCCAATAGCCCATACTCCATCAGAGTTTGTAGACATAAAGTCATCAACAATAACCCCTCCGTCTTCTTTTAAAGCAATTTGGTCCCCTAAAAAATCAGTAATCGGCTTTGAACCACTCATATAGACAAACACTCCATCTAAATTTAAATTGATAGGATTTTCTTCTTGTTTATTTTTTACAACAACCCCATTCACACCCATATCATCGCCCAATATTTCCAATAATCTTGTTCTACTCCAATGTTTTATATTTGAATTGTCCATCAATTCCATAGCTTCTTCATTATCTGATTTAGGATCACTAGATGTAATCCAATGCACAGTTGATGCAAATTTAGTTAGAACAGTTGCCTCTTCAATTGCCTCCTTGTTCACTCCAACAACGGCAACTTCTCTATTCTTATAAAAAGCCCCATCACATGTAGCACAATAACTTACTCCTTTGCCAAGAAAATCGGCTTCGCCCTTAAATGATGCAGGCCTACCCATAGCTCCACTTGCAAGTACAAGTGCTTTAGCTTTGAAAGTGCCTTCTGGCGTATAAACCATTTTCCATTCTCCACTAGCGTCTATTCCAAACACTTGTGCTCTTCTATAGTCTGTGCCGTATTGCACAGCCTGTTCTCTCATTAGAGTAAGTAATTTCTCCCCACTTATATCAACCGGAACACCTGGATAATTAGCGATTTGATGAGTTATTGCTAAGGCGCCAACAGATGGATTTTTATCTAAAATGACTGTCTTTAAGTTTGAACGAGATGTATAAAGTGCGCAAGTACATCCTGCCGGGCCTCCTCCGATAATAACTACATCTGACTCAATAATTTCCAATTTTTAAAAACTCCTTTTTTGTAGTTAATTAGATGAGTTCTTGGTTAGAAGATATTTTAATGTAAATACCTAAACCTCTATATAGATATAAGTTAAAAGAAAAAAGAGAAAAAAGCATAATATAGAAACAAACTTACATAGGAAAAACATAAAAAATTAATTATCAAAATGATCAGGTACGTGAAATGTTCTGAATTGATCTATTATTAGTTAATATGCAAAATTAATTGCTGTAGAAACATATTATATTTTTCATGACAAACTCTGATTACCTTTTAAAAGCTGCCATTAAGAAAGTAACCGAAAAATTAAACGAGATATTCGTTGACAAAATTGAAGAAGCAACAAATATTGCTCAGGATGCTCCAGAAATTCTCAAAAAAGAATTTGATAGTTTGAAAGAATCCATAATTGAAGAAGCCTCAAGAATGGAAAAAGCCGAAAATATTCAAGAAAATGAGTCTGTAAATACTTATCAAGATTCCAAAATAAAAAAAGCTTTAAGTGAAATTGAAGATATAAATAAACAAATTGATCTCTTTAATAAAACCACAAATAATCAAATGAAATGAGTTTTCACATTCTTCATTATCGTTTAAAAAAGTTGAAGAGGGCCTTTCTTATTTGGATAACTCTGATTTCACTTTTAATAAATTTGTGGATAGATAATATTAGATTTACAATTTTCCAAGCTAAGAAGAATGAAAAAAGTAGGGTCCAAATTAAAAGAGCTAGGTCTTTTACTAATCAATTAATAAAGCTTGGTTCAGCATTTATTAAAATTGGACAATTATTATCAGCGAGACCTGATTTAATTCCTAATACTTGGATACAGGAATTGTCTAAATTGCAGGATCAAGTTCCTAATTTTTCATTTACGCAAGTTGAAGAGACTATAAGAAATGAACTAGGGTCTAAGTTTAATGAAATAGATCAAATAATATGTGATCCGGTTGGATCAGCATCACTAGCTCAGGTGCATAGGGCGACTTTGAAAGATGGTAAGAAAGTAGTTTTTAAAGTTCAAAGACCCAATTTAAAAGAATTGTTTATTATTGATTTGGGCATAATGCAACAAATAGCAGGATTATTGCAGAAAAATAAGAATTGGAGTCGAGGTAGAAACTGGGTTGAGATTGCTAAAGAGTGTAGGAAAGTTCTGATGAAAGAACTTGATTTTAATTGCGAAGCGCAGTATGCAGCAAGATTTAGGCAGCAATTTCTTGATGATGAAAATGTTGAAGTTCCTGAAGTAATTTGGGATATGAGCAGTGAAAAAGTGCTTTGTTTAAGTTATTTAGAAGGGACAAAAATAAGCGATTTAGAAAAATTAAAATCACAAGAAATTGATTTATCTAAAATTGCAGAGATAGGTGCATTCAGCTACTTAAAACAATTAGTAAATTACGGTTTTTTTCATGCAGATCCTCATCCAGGGAATCTAGCAGTTTCAAGTGAAGGTAAATTGATTTTTTATGATTTTGGAATGATGGGGAACATCTCAAATAATCTTCAAACAAGATTAGGGGGGATGGTTAAGGCTGCTGCTCTTAGAGACGCCTCATCACTTGTTAGTCAATTGCAACAAGCTGGGCTAATTTCAAAAGATATTGATGTAGGACCAGTCAGAAGATTAGTCAGATTGATGCTTAAAGAAGCCTTAACTCCGCCATTTAGTCCTAATATTATTGAAAAATTATCTGGAGATTTATACGAACTGGTTTATGAAACGCCATTTCAACTGCCAGTAGATTTAATCTTTGTGATGAGAGCTTTATCAACTTTTGAAGGAGTTGGTAGAATGCTTGATCCAGGGTTTAACCTTGTATCAGTTACCAAGCCTTATTTAATAGAACTTATGACTTCAAATAATCAAAGTCCCAACGATTTAATTAACCAATTTGGAAGGCAAGTAGGTGAACTAGGATCGAAAGCTGTTGGAATTCCCAAAAGAATAGATGAAAGTTTAGAAAGATTAGAACAGGGCGATTTACAATTGCAAATAAGAATGGGAGAGTCTGATAGGCAATTCAAAAAAATGTTTACGGCTCAAAAAACTTTAGGCCATTCAATTCTCATAGGAAGCTTATCAATTGCATCTGCTTTACTTGTAACCAATAAACAAAATAATTTTGCATTGTTGCCACTTTTTTTTGCACTACCAATAAGTATTGATTGGATAAAGTGCCAATTAAGTATGAGAAAAGGCTCACGTTTAGAAAAACTTAAGCGCTAAAAAAAACTATATATTTTTGGGACCTAAACCTAGAGCTCCAGCGAATCTTGCTTGATTTCCTAATTCCTCCTCAATTTTTAAAAGCCTGTTATATTTTGCAATCCTCTCACTTCTGCTCAAAGAGCCAGTCTTGATCTGACCCGATCTTGTGGCGACAGATAAATCTGCAATTGTTGTATCTTCAGTCTCACCACTTCTATGACTTATAACACTTGTGAAACCAGACATTTTAGCTAACTCAATAGCTTCCAAAGTTTCAGTTAATGTTCCAATTTGATTGACCTTTATTAGGATTGAATTGGCAGATTTTTCTATAATACCTTTCCTTAATCTTTCAGTATTAGTAACGAATAAATCATCACCTACAAGCTGAACTTTATTCCCTAATTCTTTGTTTAATTCTGACCAACCCTCCCAATCATCCTCAGCTAAACCGTCCTCTATTGAAACTATGGGATAATTAGAAACTAATTTTGAAAGATATGAAATCATTTCAGAACTATTTAAACTTTTACCTTCATATTTATAAATACCATCACTATAAAATTCAGTACTAGCAGCATCTAAAGCTAAAGATACCTGCTCACCAGGCTTAAATCCTGCTTTTTGAATTGCTTCTAATAATAAGTCCCCTGCTTCTTCGCTTGATGATAAATTCGGGGCAAATCCACCCTCATCCCCTACAGCAGTAGATAGACCTTTTTGATCAAGTAATGATTTTAATGAGTGAAAAATTTCAGTACCCATTCTTAATGATTCACTGAAATTATTAACTCCATGTGGAACAAGCATAAATTCCTGAAAATCAAGACTATTTGGTGCATGAGCACCACCATTTATTACATTCATCAATGGGACTGG
>QCNA01000019.1 GCA_003213375.1 Prochlorococcus sp. AG-424-A03
CTCTTTATATGGAGTTGTATCAATCCATTCTGGAGGATAATCCCCAACTTTAACGTATTGATAAAGCTTATCTAAATCTGGATCATAATAAGTGTCATTAATTCTTGGATCAGTTATTACTTTGCTTGGATGCATAATAATAATTATTTCTACTCTTTCCTTTTAGATTATCTAGATTAAAGCAGCTTTAAATCTCATTTAAAATTTCCTTTTAATACAAATTTTTTTTTAAAAGCAAGCCTTTATTTAGAATTTAATTTTTGTTGTTACTCTGTTTTTATTTTGAGATTTGAATTCAAAAATTCCTGTATCAGTAAATATGGTCAACTCATCTCCAGATGTTTCTTCAATTGATATTCCTTCAGCCTCTAAATTTTTAACATATACATTACCAAAAAGTTTTAGAGATTTATCATCCTTGTCAAAAGAAAGCTTGTCAGAATAAGCCTCAAAATTACCACTATTACTCTTAATGACTACATTTCCCTTAGCCTCTAAATCTCCTTCTAAAGTATTAACTTGAGAATCAGATGTAATTGTGTAATTAGTTAATTCCTCAGCAAAAGAAAATTCAGCTAATAAAAATAAAAACGATGCAAGAAGTAAGCTTTTCATCTACTCCCAACCCTTTTCTGCATTTTGAATAATCCATTGTGCGAGAATCTTATCCTCTCCATCCTTCAATTTATTTTTATAACCTTTCATAAAACCAATTCCATCATTAGCAATTATTGTTATTGAATTTACATCTGCTATTCCCCTTTTTTCAAGGTCGGAAAGTTTTAATGATTTGGATCCTTTAAGAACGATTGATCCACCTCTTACATGGCAGCCTGCACAAACATTTCTAAAAATTGTTTCTCCATCTCTAATATCCGAAGCCATAAGATATCTATTTGGCAAAGAGGTTTGAAGAATAATTATTAAAGTTATTACAGCAATTACAAGTAGATATTTAAATATTTTCATTTGATCTAGTTAACATAGGACTAATTTAACTTGTAATTAGTCTTGATTGTTTTAATTACCGATTTTTTCGGATCTTTATTTGGATAACAATTAATAATTCTATATTTTCCGCCTTTTCTATCTGTCTCAACAAGAGTAAATTGAACAAATTTTACTTTATCAGCACTTGAAAAATCTTTGACTTCTATTTTGATGATTTCTTCATTTTTACTATCAATTATTCTGGATTTACCTCCACAAAGAAGAACAGCAGTTTCTTCAGTTACATAAAATAATTTTTTTTCATCATTAATGGATGATTTACCTTTCGTAATTGAAATTTCATCTTTTGTAATGGATAATTCATCTTGGGTAAAGGATAATTCATCTTTTGAACTGCAAGAAGTAAGGATAAGAATAAAAAAAACCAGTAGCTTTTTCATATTTTTTTTAAATGATAAATTCACTTGTAATTGCTTTTAATTGTTTTTTATTTAGTTGGGTAAGATAGCTATAAATTTCTTTTCTAAATAATCTGTCTTCAACTCTTTTACTTTCAAGAATTGAAAAAGTAATGAAATTAACAAGTTGTTTTTTATCCATACATATTTTCTAAATCCCTATTGTAAAATTATATTTAAATTTTGATTAAGCTAAGAAATAAAATCAAATATCTATTTTAGAAATTTAAGCGATTTAAAAAAAATTTATTTTTTAATTAATCATTACTTAATTCAAGAAACCTAAATTTGTAATGTATAAAAATATTGAAATGTCTTTAAAAAACTTATCTTCACAAAGGAATAACCCAAAAAAAATCGGCACAGAATTTTCAAGAGATTTTTATAAAGGAAGCTTTGAGAATAAAGATAAATTTTTCTTAAATGATTCAGAATTTATTGAGAATTACAATAACTCCCTAAAATCACCTCAATCAAGGAGACTATACAAAACATTAGAGAATGAAGTCTATCCAGACACAATCATGGTCCAAGAAATTTTACCTATAGATAAAATTTCTATTTGAAATCCTTTGACTTAAGAACTACTTTTTAAGATTTTTTTACCTACACTCAATAAAAAACATTCTCCTGGGAGCACTAGGTCGCAGGTTCGAATCCTGTCGCCCCGACTCTTAAAAACCAATTCATACAAGAGAGTTTCCCAGACTCTCTTTTTTATTGTCTGCTATAAGAAAAATAAGACTTAGCGATTAAATAGCGATTATTTGCATATTCATGCCATACATTGCTGCATACATGAGTGATATTAAGACTCAGCTAAATCCTAGTATTGCCAACTAATAAGCTAATTTAAGCAAAAATAAGCCAAATTAAGAAAATTCAAGAGATTTATAGCGATTTAGAAGAGATTATGGAAAAACCTATTTGTCTCAATGGATCTCAGGTAAATCCTAACACCTTTTTTAACTAAAATATATTAGTTGCATTTTTTTATGGATTACTATCGCCAAATAGAAATCGAGTGGAAGAACATATTGATCAATTACCAAAATGGGTCCTTTCCAGAGTAAATTGGTGGGTAATTTCGGACCCCAAAATACTCCTAGGAAAAAGGCTGCATAGTTAGACACACTTTTACAAATGCCTGACCAAATAAATGGACTAGAAAAATTGCATAGCAGTGAATCTCACCTAATGTAAATTTTGTAAGATGAAACCAAAATTATTTCAGATCGAAGCTTACACTATCTCAGAAACTTCAAGAATACTAGGTTATAAAAGCACCAAAACACTCTACAGATTGCTTAATAGCAATGATATTGGTTTTCCAATTAATAAAGGATCACTAATCATCATATACCTAGCAGTGAACGTTAGATGGATTATCATTACGTTCCTTATCCCAGTAATCAGCTAGGTCAGTTGATACTCCCTGTTCTTTCATTAAATCCTTAAGAGTTGAATAATCCTTTGCATTATCTAAATCTCTTGTATTTTTATCTTGTATTGCGAATGGTGATCTTTCTAATTTCATAATTAATTACCTCAAAATTTTTGTTGGATTCTGGTTACAGAATTTGGATGGTCATGTACGTAAGAATTAAATTCTCTAGCAAGCATCAGGCAGTCATAGGCATCGCGAGCGTAGAACCCTATTTGATGTGTACTATTAGATGAATCTTTGTAACTTAATAGATATTTTTTACAAGATCTGATTGGTGTTGAAGACATTTAAACTCATGACTGTTACTACTACGTTCTAACTAGGCAGACTCATAAACTGACTAAAAGATATGTACGGTTTGAGGTACAGTTATTTACGGATAAAGGATCAACAATTGAATTTCAATATGGATAAAATGCTAGGAATAGATCACAAAAGATCGAGAAAATTATATTTTAATTATCTAGTAAGTCTTATTTGAGACCTTTGTTGCCATTTAAAATTTCCATAGCTATAAAAATAAAGCGGGCTAAAGTCTGTAAACTCCACGAGGATTTAGTCCGCTTGCCTAAAGGTAATAAGTCCATTCTTTGTGAAGACTTGTCCACATGACAGTACTACCATGTCAACAAACAATAGGTACATAAAGGGATTTATAAAGACTATCCGTGGTCATGTGGACTTAAAGTGGGATATTGGACAAAAGATGGACGACAATACAGCGGTAAAACCAATTAAAAAGTTAAAAAAAAGGATAAAACTATTTAACGAGTAATTCAGAGGAAAACTTTAATATGAGTAAAGCTAGTGAATCAAGACTCACAGACTATTTAAGTAGATATCACAGACTAGGCAAAGCTGGCTTAGGTTTAATTTCAAAAGAATCAGATCCAAAAGATAAAAGGAGAACACATTTGAAACTAACCAGGAAAGGAAAGGATTTAATAGAAAAGTCTTTTAGTACCCTTTATGAAGACGTAAAGGATTATGAAATAGATTATGAGGAGTAATGAATACTTGCAACTCTATTAATTCCATAGCCCTTGGAAAACTTTTAAAGAAATATAATTTAACTCCCAAGAATAAGCAGAAAGTGATTTTATTAGCCCAACGGAAAACCGCAACATGGTCTGGTCTCAATAGACATGCAAGAAAACTAGAATTTAAACAGTCAGTAGCTAATCAACAGCAGCAACAGTAATGATGGAATTATCTACCACTTCACCTACTACAGTCTTAGAACCAAAGACTGCAAAACAAAAATATCCAGAAGCAAGAGTGATAGTTCTGGATGATAACTTTAATACTTTTCAACATGTAGCAAAATCCCTTTTGTCAATAATTCCAGGAATGAGTGAAAAGAGATCATGGGATCTAGCCATTAAAGTAGACAAGTCAGGTTCCGCAGAAGTATGGAGGGGTAATTTTGAACAGGCTGAATTTTATCACGAGCAACTAGTCAGTAAAGGTTTAACTATGGCTCCAATTGAAAGAACTTAAAATTTAATTGAGAGTAATGTAAGAATTTACTTTAGTAAATTAAGCAAAGACAAATAAAAAGTTAAATTTCTGGGGTTTGTTGTAAAAGCATTTTATAAATTGAATCGAAATTAAATATTTGGAGAAGATGTATGGAAAATAAAAAAGCGATAAAAGTTGAACCATTGAATTTTTACTCAAATGATATGACTCTAACTAAAGATCAGCTAGTTCATAATCACTTGAAGTTGACATATCAAAAAAACTTAGTTTCTGATCTAGATCAAAAACATAAAACATGGGCTAAAGAAGATGCAGCGAGTTAATTTTACTTGTGATGAGAGTGTTTTAATATATTTAATTTCTAAAAATTAATGGTTTACTTTTTGATGATTTATATTAACTAAGTATATTTTTATTTTAAAAAGAAGGGTTAGATATTTTGAATAAAATTTTTGCTTTTATATTAATTCTAATATTACCTGCATATGCTTACGCTGGCTTTCCTGAAGGTGAGAAGGGTTACGATTTAAATAAAATAGAAAAGTCATTTAAACTTCCATGTAGTGAAATTGGAAATGATCAATGTCTTGCAAGAGTAGTAGCTATGGGAGGTTGTATTTATAGTTTTGAGATTAACAAAGGGAAAGAAAATGAAGACGCCTTAAAAAAATCAGATGAAGTTTTAATTGCTCTTTTAGATGGAAACAGTTTGGATATAAATAATATGTTTGAAAATGATGGATCAATTAAAAATGATATTAGATCTGAAGTAATTAGCAGAATAAATTCTTGTCGTGAAGCTACTAAAAAAGCAATACCTAATTTAGTTAAGTTACCTGAAGGGATGGAAATGACCGAAGAGAGACTTGAAAGTTTGACTAATACTTATCCTCAGTACTATCTATACATGTTTGAACAAATGAGAAATGGCAAATAATTATTTCTTATTCTTAAATATTATTTTATACATATATGTAACAGAAATGTATAGACCTAATATAAATATAAGCATATATAACCAATTTCTTTACATTAATTAATATTAATGTTACATTAGTTTACATAAATCACCCTTTATAAAAATGACTCCTGAAGCAGAAAGATTTAACGGTTGGGCAGCAATGCTCGGTTTCGTTGCAGCTGTTGGCGCATACGTAACAACTGGTCAAATTATTCCTGGTTGGTTCTAATGACAAACACAAAAACAGTTGAGAAGGAAAAGGTTATAGCTGAGAAGCTTAACGGCAGATTTGCAATGATGGGCTTTATTGCTCTTATTGGCGCTTATCTAACAACAGGACAAATTATTCCAGGCTTTGTGTAATGCTCGAGGCAGGAATTAACACTTGGATTAACACTATACTTTTTCCTTTTATGCCAGTCATAACAGTATTTCTTGTTAGTGGATTAATGTTGAGTGATTTGCCATGGAATGATGATGATGACGATGATGATGGCGGCGGATTAATTTCCCCGATGTATAACTATGTTCCCCAAGGGGCTTAGAGGACATGTATCAAAATGATTTTCATCTCATCTTTATTTAACTCAGTTCCTTCAAGTGCTAAAGACCTTTTAGAGTTTGGTTTCTTTCTTACTGTGGGTATTACAGCAGGAAAAGTAGGACTCTTATGAAAACATATCTAATTGCCATATCACTATTTGGCATTGCAGTAATTACTACTGCGATAGCACCAAGTATTGCTTACGCACTATAAAAATTTAATCACTCTTATTAACGAACAATTAAAAAATGGAAAACTCAAAACCAACTTATTGGCAAAATGCCGAGAGAACCAATGGAAGAATGGCAATGATGGGTTTATTCGCATTGGTTGTAAACTACGGTCTTTTTGGCTGGATCATCCCAGGTATTTTTTAAAATGAATATAGATATTTTCTTAATCTCTTTCTTTACATATCTATTAGTGCCAGTGGTAATGGTTGCTAAGGGTAGAAAAAAAAAGGGGGCATTTTAAAATGTCTTATTTCGCAAAAAATAATTATATAAAATATGACGAATGGTTTGATGAGAATATTTCTCCACTTGATTTAAAATTTTATTACGAAGA
Organism: Prochlorococcus sp. AG-424-A03; assembly: GCA_003213375.1. Classification (GTDB taxonomy): domain Bacteria; phylum Cyanobacteriota; class Cyanobacteriia; order PCC-6307; family Cyanobiaceae; genus Prochlorococcus_A. The sequence continues at coordinate 6,411 of QCNA01000019.1, forward strand.
AAAACGATTCTCAAATACTCTTCATGAAAAATTTTATTTATTGTCAAACTCAAAAATATTCATTGGGGGTTCTGAAAAAAAAAGATTAATATAAAATATTTTTTTTTATTACTGCTCCTAATAATAATTAAAGAAAAATAAGGTAAGTGATTATTTTATCAACAAAAAAAGGACGTAAGATACGTCCGATTAAAAGCTTGATAATCCCCATCACCCAGCCTTTTTAAAATAATAGCACTACATATGGTGTTTGTATGTAATAAATTTTACCTATTGATGGGGTTGTAAGTTTTCATTTATTTTGTCATGATAGAAATCCCCATCACCTAGGCTCGCAAGAGTCTTTTTTTTTGCTTGTAATAACAAATAAGTGAAGGATTGAAAAAACAACAAAAGAAACATATAACAGTCTCTCTAGATACACAATAATTCCATCACAAAGTATTAGTATGCCTTTACTGAAGTTAAGGTATTTAATATGTCACTAAAAAATCAAACTAATGGTATTTATCCATGGGATTATCAAATAGGAGATGATAATTTCCAATTTGAGCCTTGGATTCTAAAGAAAGGAAAGGAATATGTAACTATTGAGAAAAACATAGATAACAAAGGATTTTTTTATTTACAAAAGAATGAAGAAAAACGTCTTTCTCTTAACGCTTTACAAACAAAATCTACATTTAACCAATTAATGAATTTTGGATATAAGCTACGAAAAAGTAAGTTCTAATTTTCTAAAACTACATTTTATTGAGATATAACTTGGATTTTAGATTATTAATAAGAATCGGAGTCCTAACGGTAACCACAGACATAGAAGCATCAATAGTAAAAGTGTAATAGCATGCACATTTGGAATGTAATGCTCTTTAAAAACTTTAGCCTTCATGATCTATCTAGCTTTCTTTAATTTTATCTCTCTTCTAATTAGTAAAGCTATAACAACTACACACATATTCATTAGAAATACGTCTAATGGCATTAAATAAAAATGTATTTAATTAATTGATAGCAAGAATGCTAGTCTGCAAATATTAAGATTTACTGATAGAGAGAAAAAACATCAAACATGGGTGAAAAAAGATGCAAAAAGTTAATTATTTGTTGAAAGAAATTAAATTTTAGAAAGGGTAACTAAATAAAGAATATTGATGAATTTGACTCATAACTGTGACAGTCTATTTTAATTTATTTAAAATCTAAGATAAATAGTAATATTACTTTACAGTAAGTAATATAAATGTTACATTTGTATATGTAGGATTCCATTCTTCTTTTGAACTCAAAAAAAGTTAAAGTTCTCGAAACAAAAACAGTTGAGAAGGAAAAAGTTGTTGCTGAAAAGCTCAATGGCAGATTTGCCATGATTGGCTTCATAGCTGCTATTGGTGCTTACTTAACAACAGGTCAAATTATTCCTGGGTTCGTCTAAATGGACTTTATTTCTAAACGCCAAGGATATGTTCCTTTTAAGGTAGTTCCTTACATTTTCTTTATTTCTGTAATTTTAAGTATCACTACAGCAACAGAAGTGTTCGTATAAATTTTCAACAAACATATTCATGAGAGCTTGCTTCTAGAAATATAATTGAGCTTTTTTTTCTTTCTGTGATGAGTGTGTTCATAAAAAAGTTTAGATTGACTATCAATCAAAAAAAGTTAGAACGAGAATTATTAGCTATTAATAAATAAATGATACTAATGAAGCTAAAAATCAATATAAATTTTATAGAAAAATATTTAGCTTATTTAATAAACGATATTGAATATAAGCGGATTACAAAAAAATTAAAAAAATATGATTTATTGGCGGACGTTGACGATCAAAGATTTCATCATTTTAGATCGACTGTTAATTAATTATTTCCCTTAATAACAACTTAATATAAGTAATTATCAAATTAAATTTATGCTTAAATATTTCAGTTCTCATTAACTTACAAATGTATTATTCAGAAACTAAAGTGATAATGGGTGGTCTAGCCCATGTTCCAATATTAATCTTCATAGTAAATTTTATTAAAGGAAAGTTTGAATCTATAGCATCAAAAGTAGTTGAAGTTAAAGCGGAAGAGCCAAAGGTAAAATTAGTTGAAGTTAAAGAAGAGGAAGTAAAAGCGGAAGAGGTAAACGCAAGTGAAGTTAAAGAAGAAGCAGAATAACAGGAAGAAATAATTAAGAAAGAGGTTTTAAACCCTCTACGTTAGATCGACTTTAAATCAATTAAAAGTGCGAATAAAGTGTGAATAGAAAAATTTTTTTTAAATTACCTTTTATAGATAAATTTTTGTATGTCTTCGAATAGATTAGATTTTGATTTAAAAAATCCATTACTTTTTAAATAAGATTTTCCTTTTTCTATATTTTCAATTCTTTTTTTATAAGAATTTTCATCTAAATTTTTTTGCATAAAAAAATAGTCGGAGTCTTATTATGAAAAATGCTCACAAAAAAACGGTTACCTTAAATACAAAATTTAAATTCTTTTTTGAATTGCTTCTTATTCAAACTAAAGATCTAATAAAAAAGTTTCTTTCTTAAATTTTGAAAATTATTAATGAAAAATAAATTAAAAATAAAATTCTTAGAAAAAATGTAATTTAGGTAGGAAACACTACATCAATTACCTATTAGGAATAATTAACTTGTAAATATAAATCTATCTCGCATAATTATGGAATTCTTTAAAAAATTCATGACTGAGAAAGCTGAAAAGCTTAACGGTAAAGCTGCAATGCTTGGAATGTTTGCTCTAATAGGGGCTTACTATTTTACAGGTCAAATTGTTCCAGGTATTTTCTAACGAAAAGCTTATTAAGACTTTTGGGGGGTTGGTAATTTTCAGCCCCTTTTTTATTTAATGACTAAGAATCTCTTGATAACTTGTTTTTCATATCTTCAATATTCTTGATTAATTTGTCTATCCATTCTGTATTGTCATCTTGTTTTAGATATGTAATTTTTGGTTGATTAATTTCAAGTGTTTCGAAATCTCCACTCATAAATTCTCCTTTGTATATTTGTTTAGCTACATCTTTGTTCTAATTGATTTGACTAAAATACTGCGTATCTAATGTGTGCGGTTTGAGGAACATTTAGGTACGGAAAGAGGTATGTTTTTTTAGTCATTTAAATCTATGGCTGACCTAAATTAGAAATATGGTTGTCATGAGTCGGTTACATTGCTACAACTGAAATCAACCATAAACTTTAAATTGCATTTAATAAAATGACTTACTACAGTTGCTTTGATCAAAAAGGAAACATAATTGCTCGCTGTCAGACTAAAGAAGATATAGATGTTCTTAAGAAAATGGGCAGACCAATAATGGAAATAAAAGAAATGAAAAAAGAGGAATCAGTTGTTTGTTCTTTAACTGGTAGTCCATCCGATTACAACGACGATTATTAAGAGTATGACTCAAAGATCACTTCAATTAAATCAACATGGAAGATCAGTAGTTCTTTTGTTGGTTGCATTAAATAGCATTTGTACTTTCTTTTCTACTTTTGAAAAAGCATTAACTGATCGCGAAAGAGCGAGATAAAAATATTTAGTTATTTGTGGATTAACAGTCAATCAATAAAATTTAAGACATAAAAAAAGACCCTTTTAAAGGTCTTTTTTAATTGGTGACGACAGAAAGGAGATCTATTTAATAATCAGATTAAGAATTTTCTTAGAAATTAGTTTTGAAAGTAAAAGTGATTACTCACTTCTTCATGTTTTACAAACGACTTGATTTTTAAGATAGTTCAGAATTAATCCCGAAAGTTTAATTTCTGATCACTTAACTTTCTTTCCGTAAAGGTTAGATAAGTTAATTTACCTTGGTGTTGCAGACCATGGATTAGTGAAGATCTAGTTGGTCAACCTTGGTCGAGTCGATCACCAGAACTGTCGTACAATTAAATTAATCGGTTTCAAATATTTTGCATGAATCCTTAAGATTGATTTAATCATGATTAATTAAATCTTTAATCATCAGACCACATACTCTTAGCTTATGACTATGTTTACTAACATCCCTGTCATAGATTAGAATGATGTATAGCGGGGCGTGGCGCAGCTTGGTAGCGCGGGTGCTTTGGGAGCATCCCTTTTTACTAACGAGAACTATTGCAATAACTGACTTTCTTAGTTTTATTACAGAATAAAAAGCGAGGGAAAGCGACAAAACTTTATTAACGCGCGTGTCATTAAAGCACCCGCTTTATTAAAGATTTTTTTAAGTTTTATTAATACCTTTAAATTTCAAAAAGATTGATCTTGCCTTAGTAAAAGGCTCAGTTTTTCTTAAAATGTATACTTTTTCAAGGAATAACTAGACTTTTTTGAATAAAGAAACAATAATTAAAAAAAATTTTATTAAAGTGAGATTTATTAAAGCATTAAGCCTAATCCCAATAGCTTTTGGTTCAGTTCTTTCTGTTTCTGCTAACGAATACAAGTTTGAGGAATTCAAATTTGATCAAGTAGAAAATAAGCAATATATGTATAAGCCAAAAGATAAATTGGATAAATACATAATTAAGGGGGCAACTTATTCAACTAAGTTTCTTCCATTAATGAATGATGGTGCAGAGGGTAGTGAATATACAAACCTTATGGCTAATGATTTTAAAAAATTATTAGTCGATGCTGGATTTGATTTAACAAATGCAAATGCAAATGATTTGATACAAAAAATCCCGTTTTTTGCTCAGACTTCTATAAACATATCGGGAGGAACAGACTCAGATACAATCTTCTCAATAAATAGTTTGATGAAGCTTGGGGAACTTGCAAAAGATGAAGAGGGAGATATCAAAACTCTTGCATTTTCTCAAGCTAGATTTGCTACTGCAACAAATTCAGACGGTTCAACAACAAACTTAGGTTTAGGAATTAGACATCGTCCAAATGACATTTCAATGATAGGTGCCAATGCTTTTTGGGATTATAGAATGACAGATTATAGTGACGCCCATAGCAGGCTTGGATTAGGTGGAGAATATTTCTGGAAAGATTTTGAGTTTAGAAATAACTGGTACATGGCAATTACTGATGAAAAAGATATATCAATAAAGGGAGTTTCATATAAAGAAAGAGTTGTAGATGGATGGGATGTTGAATTGGGATACAGACTGCCTAATAATCCAGAGATAGCTTTTTTTGTAAGAGGTTTCAATTGGGACTATAAAAATACTCAAGACAATTCAGGTTTAGAAGGGTCTGTTAGCTGGCAAGCCACCCCTCATGTAGGCCTAGAAGCATATGTCTCCAATGAGATTTCAGCCGCATCTACAACCTTAAACACTTCTCTACCAGGAACAGATGAAACATTCTTTGGTTTAAGGATGAACATAACAGGAAATCCTGTGAAGTTTGAGGCAGCAAATTATAAGAAAAATATGATCACTCAAATGACACAACCGGTTAAACGTAAATATGATGTTCTATTAGAACGAAGTTCTGGAATTATTTTTCAGGTAAGAGGAGGATAAAATCGACTTAATTATTCAATCAAAAAAACTCTAATTTAAATCAATGAATTCTAAAAATCTTTTCAATTTTCTTTTAACCACTGCAGTCAGCAGTACAGCGATATCTTTGGGTTCACTTTTATATACACCCGAGAAAGCGAATGCGGCTTGGGGAGGTATTCCAACTTGTCCCTCAAGCCCTAATGCAAATCCAATGAGTTCCGATTGTCTCCTTACACCTGAAGTAATGGAAATTACATTTTATGAATTGGGATTCTGCAAATCATCCGATCCCTTAGCAGGAGCAAATTTTGATAGAACTAATTGTGAGAAAGTATGGGAATCGAGCACTGGACAAACCGCTGATCTAGCTGCTTTTTCTTATAAAGGTTTAGCTGGTTCTGGGACTTATAAGATTTCTGCAGGTACTTATCAATATGCTTACGTAGTTATTAGTAATGTAATGGGATTAAAAGGAAAGTCAGATTTTAACGGTCTAACTTATTTTACAACTGCTGATGGTAATGGAACAAACACTGCAGGAGATCCAGACATGAGTAGCTATGCAAAATATGATCTTGACATTGCACAGCTTAGTAACGGTTCTGGCTGTTGGGATTCTCCTGCTACTACTACTACAGGTTATGGAACTACGAAAGCATATTTGGCGAATAGTAGTCTAATTACTGCTGGCAATATGGCTGAATGTGATGCAGCAACGAGATTTATTGGGAGCATTCAGTTAGAAACTCCAGTAACCATTAAATCAACCACCAAAACATATGGATTGACTTGGAATATTGAAGACAAAGGTTTATGGGTTGTAAAAGGTAGTGGAATTCATCCATCATCATTCGGTAGCGGTCCATTTTTACCAGTATTTTCATTTGAGTAAATTTAGTTTGAGCTTAAAAATGATTGAATAATATCCTCAACTTGAAAATTTTTAGTAAAAAAAAAGAAATTTGAAAAATTAATTTTAGTTTTAACAAAAATCATCTCTAATTTTTGTCGCTAAAAAAGAATAAATTCAAGCGACAAAACACTAACTTCGAGAGTGACAAAATAGTGACGAAAAATCATTTTCTAGCCTCAAAAGTGATTTTTTATAAAATATTTAGCAAATTGGTCTTTTATAGATGTCTGTTATGAACTAAGATCTTATGAGCGGGGCGTGGCGCAGCTTGGTAGCGCGGGTGCTTTGGGAGCACTAGGTCGCAGGTTCGAATCCTGTCGCCCCGATCAGTTTTTGCAGTAGTTTTGGAGATATTGTTAGCAGTCTCAGATGAGAAAGGGTAGCTAAAAGGGTAGCTAAGGAGTAAGTACTTCGATTAATTAAGTGCCAAATAAATTTTAAAAACTATAATGTTTAAAAATTCTTACTCTAATGAATAAGATTATTTTTGATACTGAAACAGCTGGCTTACCCAAGAATTGGGAAGCATCAGAGGATGATACAAATTCATGGCCAAGAGTTGTTGAAATTGCTTGGATGATAATAGATAAAGACAATAATATAATTTCCACTAAAGAATTTATTATTAAACCTGATAATTTTTTAATACCTTTGGAAGCTTCAAATATTCATGGAATAACAACTGAAAGAGCTCATTTGGAAGGGTTAAATATAATTAAAGTTTTAGCTGAATTTGCAGAAGATTTAAGTGAATCAGATTTAGTAATTGCTCATAATATAGACTTTGATTTCCCAGTAATAAATTGTGAATTCAAGCGAATCAAGATGAAAAATAAGTTACATAGAATAGAAAGATTTTGCACAATGAAATCCACTACAGAATTTTGCAAGATACCTGGCAAATTTGGGAATAAATGGCCCACTCTTACAGAATTACACTATAAACTTTTTGAAACTAACTTTGTAAATTCACATAGAGCATTGAGTGATGTGTACGCATGTGGAAAATGTTATCTTGAACTGAAAAAAAGAGGTATTATTTAATTGATTAGGTAAAAAATGTCCCAGTCTAAGTTATTTGAAGCTATTAGAATTGCCGCAGGATTGGGTGGACCTGCAATAACATTGTTAGCCGCGATGGCTTATGTTAGTACAACAATGGGAGTCGCTGGAGCAGCTGCGATAACTGCAGCATTAGCTCTACTCGGCGGGCCTGCAGGAATGTACGGAGGTTTAATAGCTCTTCCCTTATTAGGTATATTAAGTACTGCTATTGCAAGGTACGGAATAGAGGTTGTATTAATAGCTGTATATAAACAAAGAATAGAGAAAAAAAGTGAAGAAGGAGAGGACATCCTAGAGGACTGTTTAATAGAAGTTGATGGTATTAGATTTCTAACTTTTGAACAAAAACAAAGAATAAAAAAAGCAATTAAAGGAGAATTCACAATAATGCTTATCGGTAAGACAGGTACTGGTAAGTCCTCCACTATAAATAATTTGATTGGAAAGTCAGTTGCGAATACAGGAGATACTAATGCTGTCACTGAAAAGACGCAGATTTATGAAACAACGATAAATGACATAAGATTTAAGGTGATTGATACTCCAGGTTTATGTGATAGTTCTGATGTTTTTTCAGATGAAAAATATCTCGATGAGATTAAAAAACAATATAAAGATGTAGATCTAACTCTTTTCGTAACTAATTTAAATGAAACAAGAGTTAGCAGAGATGAGAAAGTTGCTTTACGAAAATTGACATCATCTTTAGGTGAAAATATTTGGCAAAACTTGATAGTGGTTTTTACCTTTGCATGTTCTCCTCTTCCTAGTGAAAGTAGTTATTCTGAGTTTTTAGCAGGTAGGACAGAAGCATTACAAGAATTTATCGAGGAAATAGCATCAAAAAATGTAGCTCAAGCATTACCTTTTATAGGAATTGATAACTTATTCAAAAAAACACCTGACGGTAAAGTTTGGTTGCCAGAACTTTTTACTCTCATTGCAGAAAGAGCAAAGGATCAGGGATTAATTTCATTTTTCCAGGCTCTTGGAGATGATGTTAATGATGAAAAAGAATCACAAAATGAATCTTCTAATGACGAAAATCAGAATGCAAGAATTCCATTAGATGACGAGCAGAAAGAAAGAGTTAAAAAAAGTATGCGTAATACAATTTTAGGAAATGCTCTCGCAGGAGGACTTATTGGACTTGGAGGTGTAATTCTTTCTCCTATATTAGGAGTAGTAGGAGTACCTACCATAACAACAGGAGCAATAGGAGGAGGAATATGGGGTTTATGGAAATACCTCAATAGAAAAAAATGATTATAAATCCTGGAAACTATTTAGTTTTCGGCAGAACTGGATGTGGGAAATCAAGTTTTATAAATTCTTTAGCACAGGCCGACTTAGCACCTATTGATAATTTTAAAGTTTGTACTAAAGAATTAACTAAATATAATTTTGAGGGTCCCTTAGGAAATTATCAAATTACTGATATTCCTGGTTTTTGTGAAGATGAAAATCAAGAAACTGATAAAAATTATTTAAATATGGCGGAGAAATGGTTAAAAAAAGATGAAAATAACCATATATTATTTTTTTGCAAATTTTTTGACACAAGGATCAGAACTGAAGATCATCTGATATGTGAATACTTAGCATATTTATTAAAAACTTTCAGGGATAAAAACATTCAAATCTCTTTAATAGCATCTTTTGCAGACTTTAATAAATCTAAATTAGATTTTGAAAGGGGGTTTAGGATAACAAGATTAAGATACTTGATACTTATTGATTACTATTGTGGATTGCATTATTCCAAAATAAAGGACTTTAAAAAATTAAATGACCTCGTAGATAAATATGGCTATAACCCAAAAGAATTGGATGACTATCTTTATGAAGATAATCTGAATCTATTTAATGGTTTTTTCAATAGCTACGCTATTAACAATTTACTTGGAATTTATAAATCACAATGGAATGAAATAAATATCACTCCCAAAGAAGGTTTTAAATTCATGTTCTATTCGGATACTTTTGATTCAAATAGATCTTTTCTAACAAATCATGAGATTTTTGAAGATATTTTAGGTTTAAAAATAGAAGATATATTGAATTGGCTTGGTGTAAGAAGAGAAACTAGACGATTTTATGAATACAAAGAAGATCCTAAGCCTTTTTTGAAATATGTAGAGATTACAAATCTTATATTGAATCTTTCAAAATCATCAACTTTAAAATCATTTAGAGAAGGAGCATCTAAGGAAAAATATAGAAATATTAGCTCTAGAGGATCTAATTCTAAAAAGATAAATTCTGAAAATTTTTCCAATAACTCTTATTCAATAGATCAAGAAAAATATTTAATACAGACTGAAAAACAGCTTAAAGAATTGACTAAACTGTTTGACGAGCAAACAAATAAAAACGAAGCTTATAATGAAATTCTTACAAATCCTGATATTTTAGCTGAATACACCATTAAATTTTTTGGCGAAGATGGTCCATACTCTGTAAAAACTTTCAAAAACGAAAAATATATTTGTTCAAAAGAGATAGCCACTTCTTATTTTCTTAAAAAACAAAATGAAGAAGAAAGTAATTACGATCTCAATAAAAACGATTCGAAGTCAGCATCAATACTTATAGTTGAACCTCACCCCATATTAAGGAAAGTCCTATTAAAAAGAATTCGTCAAGACGGGCATATTGCAGCAGCTGTTGGATCAGAAACTGAGGCTATAGATCTAAGCAAGGAAAAACCTCCTGACTTATTAGTAAGTGCAGAGATACTCGAGAAAAATACAGCTATGACTCTGGCAGAACAATTGGGCTGTTACGTTATTGTTCTAACTGCAAGATCAGGGGTGGAAGCAATTGTTAATTTATTAGATGAAGGAGCTGATGATGTACTTAGAAAACCATTTCTATTAGAAGAACTAGCTGCTAGATGCAGAAAAATAATCAATGAAATATAAATTTTTAATTTTTCCTCTTAGCACTAGGTAGTTGAGGGGGTAGCTAGAGGGGTAGCTAGTAAGTAAATACATGTAATTAAAAGTACAAATAATGAGACTGAAAACTTATCTAAATTACAGTAATTATAATTATCTTTTAGACTATAACTTAAGTCTCAAGATTTTCTCATAGGAAAGCACCAGTGCTTTGGGAGCACTAGGTCGCAGGTTCGAATCCTGTCGCCCCGACTCTTAAAAACCAAGTTATACTAGAGAGTTTCCCAGACTCTCTTTTTTAGAGTCTGCAATCTCAAATGAGAAAAGGGATCTCTAGGGGGATCTAAAATGTTTAAACTTTTTCAAAAGGTGCTAACTTTAAAGAAACGGTGCAAGTAGTAAGCGTTTCATTAAATAGTAATATCTTTAAAATTACCTTGTACAATTCGTCTCATAATTAGACCAACCATCAGAAATAGATGCATATTTAGTCATAACATCATAATCTAATGCTTTCCACGCTTTATTAGCTTTTTTCCAATGTTTACAGGCAGTTGCAAATTTATTTAGCCAGCTGTAAGTATCACCTTTCCAGGAATAACCTGTAAGTTTTATAAAATCTACTTCAAAGTTGTAACTGGGATTCTTTAAATTTTCAACTTCATCAAGAGTTGGTGCATTTTCTATAAATAAATCAAAATCAGATATAGATGAATTTAAAAGGGTCTTTGATAATTCTTTATTTTTTATATCCTTAATATTTTTGTAATCTACTCCTAGATTATATTTAACTCGCCCTCTAGATCCATACAAATAATGTAAATATCCAAAAGGGAATAGCCTTTTATAGTATGGATTAAAATTATTTTTATAAAGTTCTAATGATTTTGAAAAATCATTAGTTGACGCATTGGCAAACTGAATAGCTTTTCGGAAATCTGAATCATCGTAATATTTGGCATAAATCAAATTATTTACTTCTCCTCGGAACAAATAGGCTAATGAATTTTCCGGATTCAAATCGATTGCTTTATTTAAATCTTCAAGACCTGATTCTTTTTTATCAAAATAAAATGCTTTTAAATATCCTAGAGTCATATAGTTATCCGAATCTTGATTATCTAATTGAACTGATTTTTGAATATCTAATAATGCATTTTGATAATCTTGCATTTCAAGAAAATATATTATTCCACGGACGAAATAGGGTTCAGATTGTTTTGGGTCAATTCTAATAGCATCATTTAAATAGTTTATTGCAGTTAGATAGTCATTCTCATTTAAATATTTTGAATTTGCTTGATCTAAAAAATCAGATTCCCCATTATTATTTTCATTTATTTTTTTTAAAACTGGTTTCTTTTCAGCTGTCATTTCTTTAACACAACCTGAAAAATCTTCTGCTTTTAGACAAAACTCTGCTATTTCCCTTTCAGTTCCTGCATTAACAGAAGTAGGAAAAGCTAGAGCAGCTATAAACGTAATTAAAAATCTTTTCACAAAAAAGGAAGCTAATTGCACCTTATTCTAGATCGACAATTGTAAAAAGCTTTTTTTCTTAACGACCTAAGCAACCATAAGCACTAGGTCGTTGAGGGGGATCTCTAGGGGGATCTAGAATGTATAAACAAGTTAAATCAAGTTTAAACATCATGCGAGAGTGAGACTCAAACTTGTTCCCATATCTAAAATTATTCTTTTCTATAACTAAGGTCTTACGATTTTCTCAATTTAACGTACTGGTGCTTTGGGAGCACTAGGTCGCAGGTTCGAATCCTGTCGCCCCGACTCTCTAAAACCAAGTCATACTAGCGAGTTACCCAGACTCGCTTTTTTATTGAAAAATATGACCACTCAAATTGTGGTCAAATAGTGGTCAGTTGCGTAGCTTTGCGTTGATTCGCGTTGATACTTGTAGATATTCGATATTTCTTGGTATTGCATCCATAATCTCTGTAATATCTGGCATTAGATTATTACAAAAAAATTCTTAGCTTTAACCTTAAGAATCCACAACTATGCATAGGTAATGCTTGAGCAGCTAGGAGTGGAAGTAGTAAGCGTTTCATTTAAAACTTTGCAAATTTTTTGCAGACTTTATCCATCAATAAACCTTTCTTAATTAATTCCTTCTCCGATTTTGAACTTTCATTTTTCCAATAACGCTTATATGAATTATTTAATTTGGAATTAAAGCAAATTATCGTTTCTTCATTCCCAACTTCTTTCTTATTATTAAGGTCTATGTAAATTGGGGTGAAAGTTACAGAAGTAACATGAATAATATTTTCAAAGGATTTATCTTCAACAATTCTTGATTTCAAGGATGATTTACTTGAAAGTCTTGGTGTAATTCTAATCAATCTATCTTCGTAAAAAGATAAAGTGTCTTTTATAAATGAGTCTTCTGGATCATCTAAATATCTCTTCTTCCAAGTATCTATTTCTCCTTCAGTAATTGATTTCATTTCTTTCCCATATTTAATTTGTTTATCAATAATATTAATAAGATCCTTTTTATATAAATTTTTAATCGAAACAGTTTTACCTTTGATTAAAGTTTTTTCTCCTACATTATTTTTAATTTCAAGATCATTTCCGAAGGGCAACGCACTAACAGCAGTAGGTAAAGCGAGGGCTGCTAGTAGTGGGAGTAGTAAGCGTTTCATTTAATTAATCTAAGCAAGTCTTCTTGTAATAACTTACCCAATAACCTTCAAGTTTAGAAGGATCTGATTTTTTTCAAAATATAAAATCTGGCTCATTATCAAAACTACTTTTCTGTGGTTTTTTCATCCAACTAGTATCTGATTTTTTTTGATATTCATTAATAAAATTCCCAACAAATTCAACACCGTAGCCAAGCATCCAAAGACCCAAAATAACACCTACAATTATTTTGAATGCTTTGATTTGTAGTTTTTTTTCTTCTTCTTTCTCTTCATAAAATTGTTTTTTGCATTCTGCAATTCTTTCCTTCATTTTAGGATTCTTGAGAAGTTCTTTTACTTCATATGCTCTATCTTCATACTTAAAAAGTATTTCTTGCTTATAGTCCAAAAAATCAGGGTGACTTAAAGCCCATTGTTTCCACTTAGTCCATTCTTGAATAGCAGTTTGTTTATTTTGTCCTTGAATTAGATAAGCATCTCCCCCGACATCAGCACCGGCCATTCCAGTAATTGCTCCTGATACTGCACTTCCTGCTATGTTCCTTGTTTTTGTTGTAATGGGTTTTGCATAAACTTCAAACGTCTCTAAAAATGCACAAATAATTTCATCTAATGTAGGCTTTGGTTCTAATCTTAATTCAGGAATTTTCCTTTCAATATACTTGTCTAACTCATATTATTTTCAGCCATTTATAAAGAAGCTAATTGCCCCTTATTGTAGATCGACTGTCAATCGTATTTAATATAGCGGTGCAAGTAGTAAGCGTTTCATCTAGGAAGTATTCTATTTAATTCGGGATATTCAATTCTTAATTCTTCTATAAATGCATCAACGGTCTTTGATATCTCGTCAGTAGTATTCAAAATAGAATTTTTATATTTTAGATATTCGGAAACTTGAAATAATTTCATAGTTGATTTTGTTAAAAGTAATGTTGCAAGAGGAGATTTATCTGCCAATTTAGTTGAAGGAAAATATTTTATAGTTTCAGGATAAGTTTTTTCCATATCCTCAATATAGTCTTCTATCTTTTCATTTAATTCATCATATTTTGATGATAAAAACTTTTTGGTATTTAAATATTCAAAACCTGCGAATAAAAAACCAATAGGAAAACTTAAAAATAATATTGAAAGAGAAAGCCTAAGAAGATTTTGGGAAAATTTTTCCATAGAAATAATCAATTAAATTTATTTAAAACATATCAAGGTTAAAAGTAAGTAAAGCATGTAATATTTTTGCTTTCTTCTTCCGATCTACTGAAATATTTAATTTTTATAATTTCTATATCGACTGTCAATCGTATTTAATATAGCGGTGCAATTAGTAAGCGTTTCAATTTTTATTGTTAACTAATCCATAGATACATAAAAGAGGATTCACTATCAAAACAATCCAGAAAGGAGGAGGGGGTCCTCCATCAACAATTGTCCCAGCGTTAAAAGTATTAAATAGAGCTACTGCCAAAAAACAAAACATCAAAGCTAATTCACCTGATAAAACTTTTCTTAAGGAGGCTTTATCTTTAATGGAACTACAAATAATCAATAAAAAACCTATTCCTAAATTACTAGCAGCTACAACATCTGCAGTACCTCTAACAAGAAGCAATGTTTCACTTGAAGCTTTGCCTGCAATAGTTTCCACTGAAAAAATTAGTAGAGAAATAATTAACAACCCCAACAGGATATGAAGCGCTCCAGTAGTTTTTAAAATATTTTTTAACTTCATAAAAAAAGGAGCTTATTTCCCCCTTATTGTAGATCGACTGTCAATCGTATTTAATATAGCGGTGGAAGTAGTAAGCGTTTCATTTAAGCTTTCCTTATTTTGTAAAAATTTTTATTTATTTTGATATATTAATTCTGGGTTATAAGAATGAACAAATAACATTGGCTCTTCATTATCTACATCAGTAACTATGTGAAATTTATTATCATCATAATTTACTGCTATTCCTCCAGCCCAATTCATGTAGGGGATTTTATATTGATTAATAATTGTATTTGAATCCCAATCATAAATATAGATTTCCCTATTTAAACCACTCAATATCCAGATTTTTTTATTTAATACATCATAATCAAGCCCACTAATATCAAAACTATTTAATTGATTTTCATAGTTGGAGAACTTTTCAATTTTTCTAAAACTAAGTATTTTATTTAATTCACCGTTAATTTTTATTAGCATTGCTGGAAAATCTTGTTTTGCAACAATATATGTTTCCTCTTCTGGTAAAAAAGTTATTGCCTCTAGTCCATGACTTTTATTTAAGGTCTGCAATTTAAAGAATTTTTTTATAAGTGAAAAATTCTTCATTTCACTTAATAAGTAGTTTTTATGTTTTCCGCTATCCAATTCAACAGTAACTACTTTAGGATATTGAGATTCTATTACAGCTACTAAAAGATTACGTTTTTTATTCAAGGTAATACCTTCACTTTCATCGAGAGGAGAATTAATTGTTTTTTTTCGATTTATATCTCCTTTAAGATCTAAATTAAACAATTTGGAAGTGTCGTCACTAACCGTCCAAAGAGACTTTTTATCTACATCAAAAACTAAACCTGAAGGTTCATCAAATTCTAAGTCAACATTGGCTATTGCTCTTTGACTAATAAAATTAATATGAGGAGTATCTAATCTATCTTTGATTTGTATATTTGCATTAACAGAATTAGGTAAAGCGATAGTAGCTATTAGTGGAAATAGTAAGCGTTTCATGGTTGTATTAGAGAGTTGTTTTCGCAGACCCATCCACTTGGTAAAGATATTGGACAACCGCTGATATTGCTTGCTGTAATATCTCTCAGGTCGGCACCACTCAACTCGGCACCACTCAGGTTGGCACTATCTAGGTCGGCACGTTTCAGAATCGCACCACTGAGGTCAGCACCACTCAAGTCGACACCCATCAAGTCGGAAATAGCTAGGTTGGCGCCATTTAGCTTTGCACCACTAAGGTTGGCACCACTCAGGTCGGCACTTCTAAGGTTTATAAAACTCAGGTTGGCATCACTCAGGTCGGCACCACTCAGACTGGCACGAAACAGGTTTGTATGAGCCAAGTTCCCACCTGGTCTTATCTCACTTTCTTTAGGCTCTAGATGATCAGCAAAAGATACTGTTGGTGTAATTGTAAGAGCAAGTACGCCTGCGATTGCTAATGCTTTTTTCATTAATATTTACCTGCTAATCCCATAATGACAAATCTGAATCTCCTGTAGATCTTTGCATCCAATGGATTTTCCAAATACCATCAATCTTTTTGAAGATGGAGGTGACAGTTGGCAGATCATCATTTGGAGTTCCTTTGTAAGAGAATTTCGCCCCAAGTGTAAAAACACACATTGCTACATCAGCAGAGAGAAATTCAAACTTATGAATTTTTGTAATTTCTGCTTTTTCCTGAACCACATCGCCAGAACTCATCATTTCCTCGAATCCCTTTGCACTTATTGGATTCCCACTAGGCCTAATGAGTAGAAAATCTGAAGTAGCGTTATTCACAAAAAATGAGCCCATTTTTTCTGGCGTAGCTAGCTCATACAACATTGACTCAATTGTTTCTCTATCAGTCATAAAAAAATGGGCGCGTTACTATTCAACCTACTTCGAATATGTAAAGGGAAGATTAATTTATTTTGAATTCCTAAATAAAAAAAGGAGCTAATTACCCCTTATTGTAGATCGACTGTCAATTAAAAATTTGCTCCTTTTGTCATCTCAATATTTACCTCTTCAATCTGGTTTTTATTTAATCTGAAATATTCAGTTTGCGGGATTCTAAATTCTTTAAATTTTTTATGTAAATCCTTTTCCAATTTTTCAAAATTAGAACACCTAACAACATTTAAAACTTCATCTGGTTTTAGTTGATTAAACCTTCTAAGTAAATTATCAGTAATACCAATTTTATAAATATCATCATTTCTAATTAGGTAAACAAATCCTTTATCAACTAATTCAAGGTTCTGATCTTGTTCGACAATATAAATAATTTCTCCAAATACGTCATATTTGACATTAGGTGGTAGACCCTTTGTTTCAATCAAAACTTCCAATATTGATTTTTCTAAATCAAGATACTTTTTGTTTGGTTTTTTCCATTTTAAAGAAATAATTAAATCCCACCGATTAAAATTCTTACCCCCTTCTCTTATTAATTCACTACAAAAACCATAATTAATTTTTTCATTAGGCAAATTTAAAATTAGTTCTTTTTTTAAATCAGGTTCAATAGTAGTTGCCCATGTTTTCTGTGGGGTAAGGTAAGTACTATAGTTTTCCTTTTTTTTCTTTAAAGCATTTTTAATATCCAAAGCCATTGTTGGATCAGCCTTTTTTATGACGTTATTCCAAAATTTTCTATCAATTAAAAATTCCATTATGCAACTGACCTCTCTCTTGCAAGTTTGAAAGCATTAGTAGTTGTTGACTCTTTTGAATATGGATAATTTCTATGATGAGCTTCTATTGAATGACCCATACTTAAAGATGCACTACCAGAATCAATCAGTTTTAAATGACATCGAAGGGCATAGTAATGCCTGAATGAATAGCAGGTAATATTAGTCCCCTGAAGTCTTTTCATATCTGCTTTTAGTTGTATCCAACTTTCTCTGCGTTTTAAATAAGTACCAGCCGCTTCTCCTGTAACCCTCTCTGGTAAAGGCAATAAATTACTTTTAAATCTCTCCATTAAATTCCATTTAACCTCGTTCCCATCCCTATCAATAAGTGGCAAAGGTTCGATTCTTCTTGGTTGAGTAGCACCATTACCAGACTTCTTTATAAAGGTGCAATGCCAATAATGTTCCTTATTTATTGGGTCAAATAATACCTGTAAAAAGTTGATTTCTATTGGCCTTAAACCTAATTCAGCCATAAGGCAAAAACAATTAAACCATCTAGTAGCAGCATCAGCATCTTTCTTTGATTCGCTATCAGTTGGTAATGTTTTCAGGAAATCTAATATCTGAATATCACTTTCAAAAGCACCCGCTTTTTGTATTTGAATTTCACCTTTTTTAGCCTTACCAATATGAGAACTTAGATCAGTTGGCGGTGTCCATATATCTGCAATACCTTCTCTCGTTACTGCATGATCTAAAAATTGTTTAATAGCTCTAACCCTATGCTTACGAGAAACACTTTCTGGTTTCCAATCTTTTACGCAGATATCTATTAAATCAGCAGGGTTAGTTGGTGGGTTCTTCTTACTCATTGCATCAACAACCATTTCACATGGAGGTAAATATTGTTTATTGAAAGTTGCTTCTGTAATAGCAGTACCGAAATTAATCTTCTGATCTTTAAAACTATCTAATATATGTGCCCAATCTTTTCCTTTCTTTGGTGCTTTACCTTGAGCTAATTCAGCAGCAGATTTTAAGTTATGCCCTTCAGTAATAAATTTAAAAATATTTCTAATTCTTGTATAAGCATCTCCCCAATTCTTTTCTTCCCAATCAAAAGGCAAGCATACTGATTGGTCAGGAGCTTCTTTGCTTCTTAGCTTTAGTTGAACCTTCCCTCTCATAGATGCAACAGTTAAACCAGATAAACCTAAATTCTTAACCTCTCTTTGAAATGTTCTCTGCCAACCTGTTGGAGTCATCTTGCGGACAAATTGCGGACAAATCTATCATAGTTTGTCTGGACAAGGTGCGCAACACTACGCAATAAATAAGTTATAGCTTAAAAACCTAGTGCCTCACTAACCCTGTCAAGTGCTTTGGGAGCACTAGGTCGCAGGTCCAAATCC
>QCNA01000020.1 GCA_003213375.1 Prochlorococcus sp. AG-424-A03
ATGGAATTGATGTTCCTATTCTCTTTGATAAAGATATTCGGCAATTCTTGAAATCCCTCCATGCTTTAAGAGCAAGTTGTTGGTGATCAAATTGTGGATTGTATTTATATGCATGTACTGCATAGTTTTTATTAATTAAACTCTCGATGAATCTTCTATAAGATAAATCTGGTTTAGAAGCTAGATAACTTCCACCAATAAATTCCACAATTTTTTTTGGATTTGAAGGCCAATAACAAAAATTATTAAATTGATATTTTGTAAAAGTCATCTTTCATAAACTAAGAATGTTTCAAAAATTATTTTCTAATCATTTTTCTTAATTTATATTAATTTAAGAGAAATTTTTATTAAATGCGTCAAGATAAATGAAAGTGTTTTCAGTTAATTGGAACTATCTAACAAAAAAGAATTAAATCAATTGGATATTCTTCAGGATCAAGTTATCAGTTATCCATCTGAAGATAGTGTTGCAAATCAGAATAAAAAAATTGAAAAAATTTTAATTCTTGATACTGAAACAACAGGTTTAGATGAAAATAAAGATGAAGTGATAGAGATAGGTTGTATTTTGTTTGATGTATCTTTCAAATGTGTACTTTCGCAGGTCTCATTCTTATTCCCGGTTATTAATAATGAAGCAGAATATGTTAATGGCATATCCGCAGAAGTAACTAATATCTCTCAACCATGGGAAGATGGATTGAATTTCTTTTTAAAACTTGTTGATTGTTCGGATTTCATTGTCGCCCATAATGTAGAGTTTGATAAGAAATGGTTTGGGAAAGGAAGATTACCTAAACTTAATAAAAAATGGATATGCAGTTTAGAAGATATTAATTGGTCTTTTCAAAAATCACTAAAAAATAGACCCTCAGTAACTGATCTAGCTTTATCTTTTTCAATACCAGTTTGGAATTTACATAGAGCTTTATCTGATTGCTATTACATATCTGAGGTCTTCAAAAAATGTGATAATTTAGAGGAACTTTTACTTAAAGCTACTGAACCGAGGTTTTTATACAAGGCACTGATTAGTTACGAAGATAGGTCTTTAGCTAAAAATGCTGGGTTCAGATGGAATAGTCCTGTGCGAGGAGCTTGGGCAAGGAAATTAACTACTGATGAGGCAAAAAATCTTGATTTTAGAGTAGAGATTTTGAATTAATATTTAATAAATTTTTGACTAAGAAAATATTTAGTGCATCTTACAAGGCATCCATTTATTACCCATTTTATGTGCTCCAACACATCTGTATTTTGAGGCAGCTTCTTCAGCCTCTTGTTTAGTGTTAAATAGATCTAACATCATATTTTCCTTATTTGAATTTGAAATTTGTTTGGAATGATTATGATGATTGTTATGAGAATTAGGTGAATACTCCCATATTCCCATAGTGGTAACACCGGCAGAGATAATGCCCATACCAACTACTGATAAATTGACTATTCCCATTGCTACTGCACCAAAAGAAAATACACCCATTGGCACTACCCCAATACTTACTACTCCCATTGGCACTATTCCTATTGAAACTATACCAAGAGGCGCTATTCCAAAAGCAATTTTTTTTGGCTTTGTACCGCAATGCTGATTCTCTTGACTTTTATTAATTCCCAATAGTTTTTCTAAATGTTAAATTAAAATTGTCTCACAGAATTACTAATCAAAGATTAATTTCTAGAGGAATTAAAAATTTTGAATTATTTTTTAGAACTTTGAATAACTTAAAAAATCTAAGAGGAACAGTAGACTTGTTGCCTGATCAATTAATAAAGTGGCAAAACGTTGAGAAAATTTTATTGGAACAGCTTTCAAGAGCATCCATCAAAGAAATAAGGACACCAATACTGGAAATGACAGAGTTATTTATAAGAGGAATTGGTGAAGGAACGGACGTTGTCAGTAAGGAAATGTATACATTTCTTGATAGGGGGGAGAGATCCTGTACTCTCAGACCCGAAGGAACAGCCTCCGTCGCACGAGCGTTAATACAAAATGGAATATCGTCTAATACTCTTCAAAAGCTTTGGTACATGGGTCCTATGTTTCGATATGAAAGACCACAAGCAGGCAGACAAAGACAGTTTCATCAGTTAGGCGTTGAGTTTATAGGGCATGATTCAGTTAGAAGTGATGTCGAAATTATTGCTTTAGCTTGGGATATCTTAGGAAAATTAGGAATAAAAGAACTCAATCTTGAAATAAATACTTTAGGTGATACAAATGACAGATCAAATTTTCAAAAATCCTTTTTAAAATGGCTAGAAATAAATAAAGATTTTCTAGATTTAGATTCTCAGAATAGGATTTCTAAAAACCCTTTGAGGATTTTGGACTCAAAGAATATTCAAACAAAAAAAGCTCTTGAAAATGCACCAAGATTATTTGATTTTTTGTCTGAAAAAAGTCATAACAGATATTCAGACTTAAAAAAACAATTGGAGGTTTTAAAAATACCTTACGTGGAAAATTTTAATTTAGTAAGAGGTTTAGATTATTACACTCATACTGCTTTTGAAATCACTAGTGGTGCTCTAGGTTCTCAAGCTACAGTTTGCGGGGGAGGAAGATACGATGATTTAATAAAACAAATGGGAGGGCCAAACACCCCGGCAATAGGATTTGCTATTGGTCTAGAAAGATTAATTCTACTAGCAGGAAAAGATCTTGCAGTTCCAAGAAATACTGATATTTATATTATTAATCAAGGCTTAATTGCTGAACCATTAGCTTTAGATTTATCTAGAAAATTAAGAATTTATGATTTGATAGTTGAGTTGGATTTAAGTGGAGCCTCATTTTCTAAACAATTTAAAAAGGCAAATAAACTTAAATCTAAAAGTATTATTTTAATTGGTGATGATGAGGCGGTTAAAGGTGAATTCATTATAAGGCTCTTTGATCAATCAGTTAATGAGAATGAAGAAGAGGTTATATCTTTTGAGAATGATATTGAATTGGGAAAATGGATAAATAACAATTTACTTGCAAAGTGATGCTCTTAAAGTTTGTGATAATTTTTCTTTTTATATTTACTTTCTTTTATTTAAGGAATTTTCTTGAATTAAATAGAAAACAAAAAGTTTTGAAGGCTAATAAATTAACAACTTTCAATAAAAAGAATCTTAATAACTGGATGAATTTAACTAAAAAAGAAAGATATAACTTATCTAAACAAGATTCTGTTAACTATATGGATAAAAGAAAACTTTTATTAGACGAAATTAGAACTGAATATAAGAAAATATCTAGAAAAAATTCTGAGCGGAATATTAAAAAAAAATAATCATGGAAAATTACTGGACTTCTAATAAAACCATAAATGGATTGAGACATTTTGTTTTAGTAAATGAGACTAAAGAAAGAGGAAATATTAGTTTTTTAATGGTTTCTGTCCTTGATTCTGAAATTCACTTAACAACTACATACGAAGAATTGATAAATAGTGGAAATTGGCACAAGGGTTGGATAAATCTTTCAAAGTATCAGGCGATTACAGAAGAATACCTTAACTATAAATCCATAGATAAAGGAGAGGGTATCGATGAGATATTCATTAATGAAGATTCTTTATTTAATATTTCTTAATTTGATATAAATCTTTCAAATCTCTTTTCTTTGTAAATACAAGGTTTTTTGTTAATTAATAATTATTTAAATGTTTTACCCCTTTCAAAAAAATAAAATTAACGTTATCAAGGATTAATAATATTTACTTAATTCAATGTTAGGGGATATGTGGAGCTCATCAGAGTTGACCGCGGAAAAACTAGGAATAACTGAAATTAAACTTTCTTTTTTGCGAGAAAATGGAATACTCAAGCCTGGGATTCATTGGAAAAGCTCTCCACTCGGTCAGAAAAAACCTTGGAAACCCAAAGCGCTATACAATATAAAAATGTGCAGACAATTAATTAATAAATTTTATTCTGAAGAAAACTATAATATCGCAGCCTAAAAACTAATATATTTTTCTTGATTATTTTAGAAAAAATTTCAGATTTTATTCTACTAGGTTCTCATCCTTACACTCAATAAGAGTATTTTGCAAAGTTGGATATAAGTTAATCATATTTATATATTGTTTTGATTTTCTGTAAGATTTTGCAGCCTTTTTGTAATGAACTTCAGATTTCATTTCTAGGGAAAATTTTCTAGAAGACTCTTGAGAAGTAGTCATAATAATAGATGTCTTATCTCATATTTAATAATTGTTTAAGAATGAGGCAATAACTAGGATGGTTTAATGAAACAAAACATCGTTTAATGTCAGCAAAATGAAATTTATTAAAATAATTTGAATAGGAAAATAATGGTTTATTTTATAAAACTTATATCTCTGAGAATAATTTTTCTTCATTAAATCTACCTTCTTTGCTCTTGGATTGCCTTATGAAGATTTTTTGTTTTGTAATTACTAGGATTACTAACCTTTACAATTTTGTTATTAATTCAACTGTTTGGTGAAATATAAAGTATTCTCAAAACGTTTAAGCTAATCAATTCCTAAATGCAAACCTATGGAAATCCAGATACTACCTATGGATGGTGGGCTGGTAATTCAGGTGTAGCGAATCGCTCAGGAAAATTCATTGCTGCTCATGTAGCTCATGCAGGATTAATTGTTTTCTGGGCGGGTGCATTCACCCTTTTTGAACTTTCACGATTTGACCCAAGCGTCCCAATGGGTCATCAACCTCTAATCGTTCTTCCTCATTTAGCAACTCTTGGAATAGGGTTCGATGCTAATGGTGTTGCTATGGGAGATACTAAACCTGTTCTAGCGATAGCAATAGTTCACTTAGTCTCTTCTATGGTTTTAGCAGCTGGGGGACTTTTACATTCTTTACTTCTTCCTGGAAATCTTGAAGATTCTGATGTAGCAAGAGCCAGAAAATTCAATATTGAATGGGATAATCCAGACAAATTGACATTTATTCTTGGTCACCATCTAATTATTCTTGGTTTCGCAGTTATTGCTTTTGTCGAATGGGCAAGAGTGCATGGAATTTATGATCCAGCTATTGGTTCTGTAAGACAGGTTGAGTATGAATTAAATTTGGCCAAAATTTGGAATCATCAGACAGACTTTTTGACTATTGATAGTCTAGAAGAAGTAATGGGAGGACATGCTTTCCTTGCTTTCGTTGAGATCACTGGTGGTGCTTGGCATATTGCTACTAAGCAAGTTGGTGAATATACCAAATTCAAAGGTAAAGGTCTTCTATCTGCAGAAGCTGTTCTCTCATGGTCATTAGCTGGAATAGGCTGGATGGCTATCATTGCAGCCTTCTGGAGTGCAGCTAACACAACAGTTTATCCAACTGAATTCTTTGGTGAACCACTTGAATTGAAATTTAGTATTTCTCCTTATTGGGTAGATACTGTTGATCTTCCTGATGGTGAGTACACTTCAAGAGCGTGGTTAGCTAATGTTCATTACTATTTTGGATTCTTCTTTATTCAAGGCCATCTATGGCACGCTTTAAGAGCGCTAGGCTTCGACTTCAAGAGAGTTACAAATGCTATCAGTAATATTGATAGTGCAACAGTTACTCTTAAAGATTAATTCTTAAATTTAATTACTCATATCAAAAGGCTCCTCTTAAAGGAGCCTTTTTTATTTGAAAAATTTTGTTTATTAATTTAGATTTATAATTATATGTTTTTGAAATCATTGAATATTTTTTCGATTCAGAATAAAGATATTTTTTCAAATTCTCTATTGATAAGTTTTTTGGGATTATTAATTATATTTTTTTTGTTGATTTTTGGGAGAAAATTTAAACTAGCTGTTCAACTTGAGAGATTTGGATTGCCGATAGCAGTTATATCAGGAATTTTAGGAATATCTATAGGCCCATTTGGAGCTATACACTTTTTACCAAAAGAAACAATTAATGTTTGGAGTAATTTTCCTACTCCTCTTTTATCATTAGTCTTCGCAACTTTAATGATGGGAAGACCTATCCCTAATATAAATGGTTTAGTTAAACCAATTTTTAATCAATTTCTATTAGCTCTTTCACTAGGTTTCGGACAATTTTTTGTGGGTGGTCTTGTTGTTAAATATTTTCTGCCTCCATCTATGGAGGCAAATCCTCTAATGGGTTGTTTAATAGAGGTAGGTTTTGAGGGTGGTCATGGAGCTGCATCGATAATCGGTGAAAGTTTTAATAAACTAGGTTTCCCAAATGGTTTAGATCTCGGTTTGGCCATGGCAACAATGGGTCTTTTATCCTCTTCAATATTGGGTAGCATATTTATTTTTCTTGGAAGGACTTTAGGACTTTCAGATACTGAGGAAATTCTTGAACAAAAAGATACTCTAAAGGAAAAAAATAAGACAGGAATTTTTGAAGATTTAAGAATTTTGATAATAAATCTTGGATTCTCTGGTTTGGCAATTTCTTTTGGTGTTTTGCTACTTAAATTTTTAAGGTATATTTCAAGTTCTATGGGTGATTTTTCGCGAGAAATTATTTTTTCACTACCAGTATTCCCTTTTATCCTTATAGGTTCGCTCCTTATTAGATATATTTTAGAGAAAACCAAAAATACAGAATTTATTTCAAATATTCTGCAAAGGGAGATTGGTATTTTATCCACAGACTTATTGATTTTTACAGCTATGGCGAGTTTAGATATTGCAGTCGTTTTTGATAATTGGATACTTATTTTAGTGTTTACTATTTTCGGTTTATTTTGGAATTTAGTCTGCATTGCTTATTTCGCATACTTTATTTTTGATGATTATTGGTTTGAAAAAAGCTTGATAGAATTTGGGAATTCTACTGGTGTAGTAGCTTCGGGGTTACTTCTTTTAAGGCTTGCAGATCCTAAAAATATTTCTAAGACTTTACCAATTTTTACGTCAAAACAGCTTTTCGCTCAGTTAATTCTTTCGGGGGGACTATTCACAGTTCTTGCACCATTAATGATTTCTAAAATTGGGTTAGATTATTGGACAGAAATTTGTGCCCTAATTACATTCGCAATTCTTTTTATGGCATTGATTTTTAATAAAATAGAGATGAAAAAGTTTCAATAAGAACCCTAGAATGGTAATAACCTGAATTTTATTTTAATGTCATTTAGTCCATACGATATTCCACCTCAAGAAAATAAAGGGAAGTGGATTAGGAGTCATTTACTCGGAAGGGAAATCGAACTTGGTGAATTGTATAGTCTTGGCTCAAATGATTTAGATTTGCTTATGGCGGAGACTGCAGAAATTAGGAGTGATCTTGATTTTAAGGAAAAAAATATAGGCAAATTTAGGACTGCAGGATATTTTTTGGAGTTAGCAAGAATAATTGAGAAAAGAAAGTTTTTGGAAAGTTAATTAGATGGGAAATAATTCTTTCTAGAATAGGGTTCCCATAATTCGTATTTATACATTAAGGATTTAAATTCTCTATTTTTCTCAAATGAATCTAACCAGTTTTTTATTGAGGATTCAAAATAATTTGTTCTTTTTTGACTTTCACAAGCGATTCTGAATTGTCTTACAAAAGGCCAAATAGACCAATCAGCGATTGTGGGGCTATCTCCATAAAAGTATTTATTTTCTGAAAGTAGTTCGTTCCATTTCTTTATAAATTTTATCGCATTTGTGAAATGAAATTCTTCATCAATATCTTTATATCTTGTGGCATATTTAAATCGATCTAAATGATATTTGAATTCGTTATCGTTTTCATTAATTATTTCAAAAATATCTTCCTTTTTGTTCTCAGGAAAATAAATTAATTTGATGTTTTCCTTTTTCGACTCTGATAGAGCCCACAGGATGATTTCAAGACTTTCTTCAATAACTTCACTATTTTTTTTTATAAGAATCGGAACCGTTTTCGTCTTTGAATTATTTAAAAAATCTAGAGGTTTATTTTTTAAATCAATTTCTCTTATCTCTACTTTTATTTCGCAAATTAACAGGGCCCATCTTGCACGAATTGCATATGGACATCTTCGAAATGAATATAAAATATCGTTTTTCATATTGTAAAAACTTTTAATTTCCCTAATTCTTTTAGTATTATCTAAGTAGGATCAGTATTAATTTTACAACGCAAATGTCGGGATATGTTTACCTTATTAGAGTAGGAGACCTTTATAGGATTGGGAAAACGGATAATCTTGAAAAGAAAATTAAAAAATTAAAGCCAGATGAATTATTAACATCAATTATGACTAAGGAGCCAGAAACTCTTGAAGCAAGATTACTAAGAAAATATAAGTCGCAAAGAATTCCTGAAACTGGTTATTTAAAGCTTTCTAAAAGACAAATTAGAGAATGTAAAAAGCAATTTGAATTAAAGGGTAGCTTACCTCACACTTTAGATGCTGAAGTTTCTATAACTCTTTTTGCATCTTTTTTATTGTTTTCATTAGGTTCTTTTATTTTTAATTATTTAAATTTTGGATTTGTAAGATCTATATCTTATTCTTTCGGAATGGCATCTCTACCAATGGTTATATTATTTATTACAGGTAGTTTTGGCGGATACTTTTCTGAAGATTTATCTCTTTTTTCATTGTTAACTAATCGAATAAAAGGGTTATTTATTGCAATTGCAATGCTTTCAATGGCTTACTTAATTTTCAATTTAGGTTAAATTTCATAGTTACAATTTAAGGCGATTTCAAATGGAACTGATTGGTTAGGTAACTTAAGAATAGTTGTGCATATTTCAGCAATATCTTCAGGTTGTGTCATGCTTGATTTGTCTAAAGAAGAGATATTTTGGGCCATTTTTGTATTAACCCAGCTTGGGCAAATTGCAGAAATCCTAATATTTTTATCCCAACCTTTATTTTTCATAGTTTGGCATAATCCCATCAAAGCAAACTTTGAAGAAGAATAAGCGGCTAAATCACCTTTGGACCTTTTCCCACTCATTGAAACTAAAACAATAATTCTTCCTCTTCCAGAGGTACATAAATGATCCCAAGAAAGCCTACATAAATGCCAAATTGCCAAAAAATTGATATTTAATGTATTTAAAATATCTTCTTCATCACCATCTTTGTATAAGAAAGGAACTTTCGATAATACTCCAGAACAATTTATTACTGAATCAAATCCTCCAAATTTATCTACGGTATTCTTTATCCAATTTTCGGCTGTAATTTTTTTTAAAGCATCATAGTGGTTGATTATAATTTTCCCTTCTGGCCATTTTTTTGGATCAATAGCGCTTCCTTTTAATGATTCTAAATCTCTTATGCCAACACTAATTCTATTGCCTTCTTTTAATTCTTTATGTGCAATATTTAGTCCAATACCTCTACTTGCTCCACTTATTAATATGGTTCTCATTTTTTAACTATATGTTTGGAAATATTATCCTAAGTAACATTTTAAATTCTCTTCCATGCATAATCATAAGACCTTTCTTTACACTCCATGGAGCCTTTATAAACATTACGCACATAGCATATACAATCTCTTTTAAAGAAAGAGTATCGGTTAGAAACCCATACCATTGATTTTTAGGTAGTTGGAAAAAACTGCCAAAAAATTCTCTCAATAGTTTCTCATCAAACCTCATGAGTTTTTCCAACCCAAATTGGTAAAGTGATTTCTTCCTAATTAATTCTTTTGACCATAAAGTTTCCCAACCTTTTCTAGCAATATGATAGGTACTTAGATTGTTGTTTTTAATTGCTTCTGAGACTGCCTTTGCGACAAGTGGAGCTCTTCTTAAAACATTACCAATTAAATATCCAGATGCAGGATGTACCATTGAAGCAGCACCACCATATCCAAGTATTTGTTGTTTGAAATCTGGGATTGGCATATTCATAGGAAGAAATAAGCCAAGCTCTTCGTGCTGCATGCTTGTGATTGATATATTTCGATAAGAAAGCCTCTTCTCTAGTCTCTCTTTTAAATTTTCCATTGTTAGAGGATTTACCAAACCAAGAGATGTCTCTTCAAGAAAATATTTCCCATCCCCCATATCCATGGCATAAAGAAAAGTTGGCGGTTCTTTTTTTTGCTCATCGTTAAGATGATCATTTCTATAGTCCATTAATACAAACTGCCCTTTCTTGAGTGGAGGTTTACTAAAATTACCTACTATCCCATAACAGGTTTGGACTGCTAGGGGACCACAGGATTTTAATTTAAGAAAAACAGGATCATACCCTGTTGCATCTACTACTAATCTTGCAGAGTAAGTTTTGCCATCTTTTGTAGTTACTGTACTTTTGTATTTTTCAAAATTTATTTTGTTTGCAAAGCCTTGATGCCATTTAATAAAAGACTTATTGCATTCGTTAAACCAATAATTGTGGAGTTTTTTCTTATCAAATAGTCCATAATCTAGTGAATGTTCCGTTGCTTTATTCTCGTCGTCTTGCTCTTCTAAGGCGCCATGCCCAAAAAAACTTACAGTATTCTTCCATCTATATTCAAGTAAATCCTGGAGTCCAAGTTGATCAACTTCTTTCCCCCAAATGCCATATGTATTTGGCCAAGGTTCATCTGGTCCATTTGGAGAAAGCACTTCAACATCTAATTTTTCCTTCCCTAAAGCTGAGGCAATAGCCATACCTGCAGGCCCTGCACCCAAAACAAGAACATCTGGCATATTTTCTTTTGACATTAAATATAAATCTTATGATTAAAGAAATTTATGGAATTAATTATTACTTCTGAGACTAGAATTATATTTTTCATCCAATATTTATAATGAGAGTAGATTAATAATAATCAAATTACTCAAATACTAGTGAACAAGTTTTCAGTGTTTTAACAATAATTTATAAGATTACAAAATAAAAAAAACTACCTATATTTTTTTATCATAAAAAAAATATAGGAATTTAAATGATTAAAAATAAAAATATTTTAATTACTGGAGGTAATTCAGGAATAGGGTTTTTTGCTATTATTAATTTACTTAAGACGAAAAATATTTTATATGTTTTAATAAAAAATGAATTTAGAAAGAATGAATTTCTCAGAAAAATTGAGAAACATTTTGATAAAAATTATCTAAGTAAATTTTTAAATATTATTGAAAATTGCGATCTTTCAGATCTAGAGAATATTAAAAAAATTAAAGATTACTTTATTAGTAAAAAGATTTTTTTAGATGTTCTTGTTTTAAATGCAGGATTGCAATATACAGGCTCTTTTTACCCTAAAGTATCAAGACAAGGCATAGAACTAACTTTTGCAGTAAATCATCTTGCACATTTTTACTTGGTAAATGTCCTAAAAGATTTTATTAGAGATAAAGAAGAATCTAGAATCATTATTACATCATCAGATGTACACGACCCCAAAAGTTCAGGTGGCAATATAGGAAAGAAAGCGGGACTTAATAACCTAGTTAATTTAAGAAAAAAAGTAACTGGACAATTTTTAAATTTTAATGCTGATGAATCTTATAAAAATAGTAAGTTATGTAATATTTTGTTCGCTAAAGAACTTGCAAAAAGATTAAAAATTTCCTCTAGTAAAATTTCTGTAATTACTTGGGCTCCCGGTCTTGTAATACCAAATGATGATTCAGGTTTTTTTAGATATAGTAAAAGTTTTAATCTCTTTGGATATTTGATATTTTCTAAAGTTGCAAAAAATATTTTAGGAATTTCTGAAAGTATAGAAAATGCTGGAAGGATACTTTCTGAAATTGTTTTTGATTCAAATTTAAATAATATTGGTTACGTTCATTTAAGTAATAAACTTATATCTTTTAAAAAACATAAATTAGTTGAAAGTAAGGTTAGTGATGAGGCAAATAATTCTGAATTGGCTTCAAAACTCTGGATTTTAAGTGAAGAGATTTGTAGATCATTTGGCTATGTTACTTTCAATATTTAAGGTTTGTGTTGGGAATGCAAACTCTATATTATTAACTGCAAATTCCTCAATAATTCTTAAATTTATAGATTGTTGAGCTTCCATTGCGGAGAGATAATTATTTGTTGGGATGTAATAAACAAGTTCAAAATTAAGACTGAAGTCGCCGAAATCGGTGAAATGACATCTATCAAAAGACGCATCTTGTGTCTCTTCAACTATTTTTTTAATTATTATTGGAATCAATTTCATAAGTTTTGGAGAGGTTTCATAAACAACTCCCAATTTATGCACTAACCTTCTTTTTTCCATTTGTGCGTAATTTGAAATTATTCCATTTGTTAGGGCGCTATTGCTCATTACTATTACTTCTCCATTAATACTTCTTATCCTTGATGATCGTACTCCCACTCTCTCAACCATTCCAAGGACTCCATCAGATTTTATAAACTCACCTTTTTGAAAAGGTTTATCAAGCAAAATTGTTATATATTCAAAGAACTCCTGAACTGGATCTTTCAAAGCTAATCCTGCTCCAATTCCCCCTGCACTTAACAAAGCCCAAATAGCAGTCATTTGAACACCTATATTTTGTAAGAAAAATATTGAGCCAATAGTCCATGTTAATGCTTTTATCAATGGAGTTAGTGAAGATACCATTGAACTAATTGAGGAATCATTAATTTTCGAGGTTGATTCTGTTAAAGATCTTATTAAAACTTTGTTGAGAGCTTTTATAATGATTATTAATATAAATAATTTCAAAATATTTAATAAGACAGAGATAAAAGTTATTTCATCAGCAAAAAAATAGTCAATTGAAAAATAAAATGAGAGGAGGAAACCTATAGGTTTTATAATTCCAGAGATCAACTCAAAAATAAAATCATCAAAATTTGTTTTTGTTCTTTTGGAAATCTTTTTAAAAAATATTTTTGAAAGTTTAGAAATTATTATCGATAATAAAGTTCCAATAAAAAAAATAGATATTGCCAGAAGGAAGTTTTCAGTAACTAATTTCATATTCAAAAAAACCTTAAAAATTTATCTCTAATAAAATTTTAAATTATCTCTAAACAACAAACCAGTCTTTATTTTTCTTTAACTCATTATTATATTTCTAATTTCTTTAAATTCTTTTCTATCCGCAGTTTCGCATAATTCAAAAATTATTGATTCAGTTGTTGTTAAAATCGCCCCACTCTGAGTCATTCTTTGTAATGCTATTTCATGATCTACCCTATTTCGACTTCCCATAGCATCTGATATGAGAATAACTTCAAATCCTTTTTGTAAACAATCTAAGACTGTTTGTTGAATACAAATATGCGTTTCGATTCCACAAACTATTAAATTAGTAATTCTCTTATTTTTAAGTTCTTTTAAAAATTCTTCTAATTTAGCTAAGCTGAATTCCATTTTTTCAAATTTTCTAAATCCTGCTATTGGTGATAATTTAGGTATCGTTAACCCTAATTTGAGTGGATTCTGTTCAGATATAAATATATTTTCTTCTAAAATTTGGTAAGCATTTAATAGCTTTTTGATGTTTTTGATTATTGAATCTTTATTAAAAATTGGTCTTATTATTTTTTCCTGAATATCAATAATTAGCAAGGCGTTTACTTGCGATGATAATTTGCCAGAATAGATTTCTTGATCATCCATCATTTATATATAAAGATACATTTAAAATAATATTTTGAAGAACATTAGTAAACATTTTAAGCCAAAAAGTTGTTTAACTCTCATCTAGAGTTATTATTGAGAATAGCCATTGGTTAATTTTGTCATTATCCTCGCAATACAATGTCATTACATCTCCTCTTGGTGATGGTTTACATAAAGATGGGAAGAGGTTAACTCCTCAGAGGCTAAAGGTTCTTAATTTATTTGAAAATATTGGCTCTGGAAAGCATCTTAGTGCTGAAGAGGTTCATGAAAAGTTAGTTAAAACAAGCTCCAAAGTTTCACTAGCAACAATTTATAGAACTTTAAGACTTTTAGTACAAATGGGTTTGCTTCATGAATTAGAACTCAGTGAAGGTGGACACAGATATGAATTGCTTAGTAACGATACTCCGGACCATCATCATTTGATTTGTATTAGGTGTGGAAGAACGGAAGAATTCGAAAATGATGAGGTTTTAGAGGCAGGCAAAGTTGCAGCAAAAATTAATGGTTTTAAACTAATTGAATCCTCTTTAAATGTAAGAGCAATTTGTCCTAATTGCATTTAGCAGGGTTTTAACTTAAAGACCCTCCACAACTTGACCCTGCACCTGCAGTGCAAGCAAAACAATGTTCTTTTACTGCAACACCGTAGTCAAAAGTAAATGATTCATCCAACAGATCAAAAAGTGTCTTTGGTCCTTTATTCTCTCGGAAATTTATCTGTTGGTTAAAGTCACAATCATAAATTTCTCCTAGCCAATTTACGCTAATCGTCTTTTTACACATTAGATTTTCTAAATTTTTTTCATTAAAATTTTCTTTTAGTAATTTGTAATAAGTATTTAGTTTCCCTTCTCTTATAAGAGATTCTTCATATCTATTTATTGGCATATTAGTTATTGTGTATAAATTATTAAAAACGATATTGTATTTTTCGAATAGAATTTTTTTATAATCCTTCTCCAATATTTCCTGAGAAGGAGGAAGAATTGGGCTTACAGGATTGTAAACAAGGTTTAATTGTAATCCATTTTCTTTCTTTCCATAGCCTAAATCATTAAGAATTTTTATGGCATTAATACTTTTTTCAAAAACGCCAAAACCCCTTTGAAAATCAACATTATTTTTTTCATAACACGGTAGCGAAGCAGTAACTATCACTTTATTTTTTGCAAGAAATTGAGGAAGATCTTCATAACCTTCTTCAAAAAAAATTGTCAAATTGCACCTATCAATAATATCAACTTGTTTTGTGTTTAAGCTGGTTATTAGGTTTTTAAATTTTGGGTGAAGTTCTGGCGCACCACCTGTAATATCTAAAGTCTTGATTTTGTATTTTTCAATTATCTTTGGAATAAGAGATATCATTTCATTGGACATCTTTTCAGTCCTTAGGGGACTTGAATTGACATGACAATGCTTACAAGCCTGATTGCATTTATAACCTATGTTAATTTGCAATGTTTCTATAGGTCCTTTATATATTGAGGGGAATTTTTCTTTCATGAATCTATTATTTATAAATTGTCATTCGAAAATTAAAAAGTCAACTATTTTTTTTAAGGTTTGATCTCTCATTAGCAAGTTCAATAAACCAATTTATGTATTCTTTGGGACCATTTTTAAAAACCATGTCAAATTTTAAATTGTCATGAACATCACTGATCCCTATTAAACCAGTTTTTTTTGTAGAGGGTCTTTCAACTTCACCAGAACTACTATCTACAAAAATTATTTTATTCTTAATCCCAAATTCATTACCTAATATTTGTATTAATTCTAGAAAAGACCTGTCACTTCCTCCTCTTGAATAACTTTTTTCATCATTATTTTTTTTTGATGTGACTGTGTCACCAACTCCTACAATCAAAGGCATATCTTCTTTTTGAATAGTTCTTTTGCATAAATCAATTTTTTCCGTAACAGAATTTGGAGAGTTTCTAAAATTAAAATTTCTTCCAAAAGGAGCTTTACCAGTTTTATCCGCAATAAATTTATTTAAAAGAAATAAAACTCCAGAATCTTTAACTGCTCCTTTAATAAGTAATTGTATGTCTGTTGATCCGATATCATCTTGAGAAGAAAGTTTAATTGTTTCTCTACCATTTTTATTACCTAAATTTGGTGAAATATGAAGGAAAAATGAGTTTTTGAGGCCTTCGGATTCAGCTTTTAAAATGATTTCATTCATCATTTTTTCAAAACTAATTTGAATAAGCTTTCTTTTATCAGATTCTTCATGAACTAAATCAAATAGACTATTGAAATTAATCGTTGGCGAGAAGCGTGTTTCACATATTGATTTTACTGCGTGAAAATTGATATCCTCTTGGCTAAGTTCAGGAAAAATATTCTTAACTATATAATTAAATTTTGGTCTTATTAAACTAGGTACTTTAGATAAAAAACTTAGTTCTTTTTCTGAGACTCCTTCAAAACTTATTTCACCATTACTGTCTTGATACTCTACTCCACAGGCAGCTAAACCTCTTAAATATAGTTCTTTGTTTTTAGGCTCAATAGTGCTCCTTAAACTCCTCTCTATTATTCTGTTAACCCCTCTTGGACCTTCATGTTCCCCGCAAGTTAATACAAAAAATTCCTCGGCAAATTCTTTTACTGCATAGATATATTTTGATTCTAATTCTCTAGTCATTGGATCTTTAACTAAAGGGATACAAACTCCGTCAATGTCTTGGATAAATAAGATATTTTTAGAAGAAATTAATTGTTTTTGTTCATTTAAATTACTTGCTATATATTCCATATTTATAATTATTTTTCTTTTAATTTCCACTTTCTCAGAAATTATAAATTAAAAAACTCAATATTTTCAATAAATAATTTGCTATGGTCAAAAATTGCCTTAATGTAGAAAAATGTTGATATGGGTAAAAATTAAAAAAATTATCAAGAATTTCCAAAAATGAAGAATAATTTCGTAGAAAACATCAAAGATGAAAAATATTTTTATTCATTGATTGAAGGTATAGAGAATAGCAAAGTTGGATTTTACAGTGTTGGTTTATATCCTGCATCACTAGCATATAACTGTGCTATGCATGGAAAATCAAATAATATCCTCTTGGCTCCTAGAAAAGATAGAGATTTGTTGGGTGCTTTCTCAAATGATGTTATTTCTGATATGGATAATGAGATTATTGAAAAGATTAAGAGAATGGGAAATTATTCTTCAGAGGGAAAAATAAAGTCTTTTGATCTAAAAGATCTTCTCTTGAAATGTGAGATAGTTATTCTTGCTTCAAATAGTAATCACATACAAGATGATGTTAAAAATGCTTTAGAACTCAGAAAAAATTTAAAAAGAGAAAATGTGGTTCTTGGCTGTCTAGTCGGTTCTTTTTGTATTGATAATAAAAATAAAAACCCTTTTATTCTTTGTGATAAATATCCAAATTTAGCTTTTTTTACAGGATTTCATCGTCACGGTGCTTTACGAAATCCTAATGATAGTTTTACTGCAAATTTCTGCCATCCTGATGCGCTAACAGCATTAATAGGAGCACGCATTTTGAATCAATTATCACCGAAAATTCAAGTTTCTCCTGGAGTTCACAATATTGAATGTCAATATATAAAATCAATAAAAAATATCTCATCAATATTTGCAGGTTTTGTAAATAACTTTCATTCCGATAAGCCAGGAATGCTGCCTACCATTAATACGATTTTGTTAACCCAATGTTTAGATCAGGCCGCATCAGTATCAATAAAAGTTAGAAAAGAAAATAAATTAGAGAATAAATATCTTTCTTTAAAAGAACTTGGTTATGGTGAAGAAATAATTAGTGCAAGGGAAATAATTAATGATAAATTTTGTGAAAAAGGAGATTATACTTTTTCTCAATTAAATGCTGTTAAGGCTGATGTCTTAGGGAGTATGACTCTACCAACCGAAGGAAAACCAACAAGAAATTTCCAGGCAGGACAAGTTTTATCAGATATGCTTTTGCAACTCAACAGATGTCCAAAAGATGTCTCAGAATTTGTAAATTGGTGTAATAAATACTCTCTCCGTCAAGGAGGTTTAGAAGGTCTAAAATCTTTAAAATTTTGGCCAGATATTTATAAAGAATTCAAAATTAAAAATAACAATTGTTCAATGATTAATCTGATTTATTTATGCTTTAATGCTAATTCAGAAGAAAAAAAAGAAATTTATAAGGTTTTAATTAGTTCAGAAGAAATCACTAATTTTTGCCAAGAATCAGTGAAATCTGAATTATCTTTCGAACTAAATGAAAAATTAAAAGGAGATTATCTTTTTGATGATATTGAAAACTTTTACAAGAAATTATATATTGACAAAGAGCAAAACGATCTTAAGAGAAATAACTATAGTAACCAAATTTCTAAAAAAAATTCTAGTTATATCAATGTATTGAAAATTATTAATAAATATTTTAATAATTGATTATTTTTCTAATTTGCTAGAAAGCAAAGTTCTTATTTTATTTACTAATCTTGATTGCAGAGTTAGAATTATAATGGTTTAAAAGGTTTTTTTTGAAAAAGGAATTAACTCATCGTTCTCATGAACTTAAAGCTCTTGGTTGGAATCAAGAAGACTTAACAAGATACGAAGATTTATGGGACTACAGTCAAAGATGGGGATTAATAAATTTAGAAAGAGAAGACAGACAGTTTTTAAAGAAGGCAGAAAAGTTACTCCCAAAGATTCAAAATAAAAAGGTATCCGTTAAAAAAACTATTGAAGAAAAATCTTATTATCTATGGTTAAATTTTTACCTCGATGAAATTAATATTTTTAGTAATTCTAATCTTCCAAAAAATAAATATGGTGTTTGGACACTCTTAATTGAAGAGGAAATAAAACTTCTTAAGGAATTACAACCAGTTATGGGTCTTCCAGATACTTTAAAAGCTAAGAATCTATTCGAAAATAGAAAAGAGCTTATCAATAAAGCTTTTAGCGAATTTGATGCTAAGAACAATAATAAGTGTTTTAATTTTGATGAGGTTCTTAACAATTCTGAAAAAGATGTAGGTAAGAATTGGAAATCCATTACTGAAAAAGATCCTGAGGCTAATAAAACTTTTCCCATAATTGATTTTGCAAATATTGAGAAACTCAGATCTATGATAAAAGACGATTTGAGTTTATATATGAAAGATAATTACCCATCATTAAAAAAGGATTTATAAATATTTATCTTTTTTTTGTTTTTTTTTGGGACTTTTTTAAGTTAAATAGATAATAGGATTATTTTAAAATTTTGAGCAACCAAAAGTTCGAGACGCTTCAGTTACATGCAGGCCAAGTGCCTGATCCAACTACAAATTCTAGAGCAGTACCCATTTATCAAACTAGTTCCTATGTCTTTGATAATGCCGAGCATGGAGCTAATCTGTTTGGATTAAAAGAATTTGGAAATATTTATACTCGACTTATGAACCCCACCACAGATGTCTTCGAAAAAAGAATGGCAGCTTTGGAGGGAGGAATGGCTGCACTTGCAACATCCTCAGGTCAAGCTGCTCAATTCTTGGCAATCGTGAATTGCATGACAGCAGGGGATAATTTTGTCTCTACTTCTTTTCTATATGGTGGGACCTATAATCAATTTAAAGTACAATTTCCAAGATTAGGAATAGAAGTTAAATTTGCGGATGGTGATAGTATCGATAGTTTTAGAAATAAAATTGATGATAAAACAAAAGCAATATATGTCGAATCAATGGGAAATCCTAGGTTCAACATTCCAGATTTTGAGGGGCTCTCCGCTTTGGCGAAGGAGAATGGAATTCCTCTAATAGTGGATAATACCCTTGGTGCTGGTGGTGCTTTAATAAGACCGATTGATTTTGGAGCCGATGTTGTTGTAGAAAGTGCAACAAAATGGATCGGTGGACATGGAACAAGCATCGGTGGGGTGATTGTTGATGCCGGAACCTTTGATTGGGGAAATGGTAAATTCCCATTAATGAGTGAGCCAAGCGCTGCTTATCATGGACTAGTTCATTGGGACGCTTTTGGTTTCGGTAGTGATATCTGCAAATCTTTGGGAGTACCTGATAACAGAAATATAGCTTTTGCGTTAAGAGCAAGACTTGAATGCCTCAGAGACTGGGGGTCAGCTCAAAGTCCTTTTAATTCTTTCTTGCTATTGCAGGGTTTGGAAACTCTAAGTTTAAGAATAGAAAGACAAACTTCTAATGCTCTTGAATTAGCAAAATGGTTAGATTCTAATTCTAATGTAAGTAGTGTTAATTATCCTGGCCTAGAATCTGATCCATATTACTCTAGTGCAAAAAAATATACTACTGGAAGGGGAATGGGTTGCATGCTTATGTTCTCTCTCAATGGGGGTTATGAAAATGCAGTAAAATTTATTGATTCCTTAAAATTGGCGAGCCACCTTGCTAACGTGGGTGATTCAAAAACATTAGTAATTCATCCTGCTTCAACAACTCATCAGCAATTATCTGAAGAAGAACAATTATCTGCAGGTGTGACTCCTACGATGGTAAGGGTTTCTGTAGGAATTGAACATATTGATGATATAAAAGCAGATTTCGAACAAGCACTTTCACAAATCACATAGGAAAGGAGATTTATTGGCTTTAATAATTCCTAGTAACTATCACAAGATTAGTGATGTCGAGAAAAATCATATATCTTGGATCGAACCAGAATTGGCAAAAAGACAGGATATACGTCCTCTTAGGATAGGTATTTTAAATATCATGCCTCTTGGCAAACAGTATGAATTTAACTTACTACATCCACTTGGTTTATCTCCTCTTCAAATTGAGCCAGTTTGGATAAAGCTTGAAACTCACTCTTATAAAACATGGGATCTTAATCATCTAAATAATCTATACATAACTTGGGAAGAAGCAAATAATCCAGAACCGTTAGATGGAATCATTATTACTGGAGCACCTATTGAGCACCTAGCCTTTGAGGAGGTTAAGTATTGGGATGAATTTGTGAAAATTGTGAATGAAGCCAGAAATTCTTGTGCGAGTACTCTTGGACTATGTTGGGCTGGCTTTGCTCTGGCTTATTTGGCAGGGGTTGATAAGCAAGTTTTTGATAGGAAATTATTTGGGGTATTCCCCTTAAAAAGTCTTGTTCCTGGACACCCTTTGATGGGTACACAAGATGATGAATTTATTTGTCCTCAAAGTAGATTTGCTGGATTACCAGATTTGGAAATGGAGAAGGCCCAAAAAGAAGGGAAATTGAATTTGTTGGCTTATGGAGAAAACGTTGGATATACAATATTTGAATCTAATGATCAAAAACAACTTATGCATTTAGGTCATCCGGAGTATACGGTCCATAGAATTATTAGTGAAATTGAAAGAGACAAAGAAAAGGGAGATGTTCCTCCTCCTAAAAATTTTGATCCAAATAGTTCAAAAACCGCTTGGAGATCTCATAGGAATTTGCTTTTTCAGCAATGGCTTTGGTTTTGTTATCAACAAGTTAGTCTTAATTAACTTGTTTAATGAGCGCTTTCCATACCACCTAGTCTTTCAAATAAGTTAAGACTCTCTTTATTTAATCCTACAATTTCAACTTTAGAACCACCATTCTGGAATTTTCTAATAATTTGCTCAAGAGCAACAACGCCACTTTGATCCCAAATATGAGCTAAAGACATATCAATTACAATATTTTCTGGATGTTCATGAATATCAAATCCTTGTAAAAAATAAATTTTACTTACAAAAAATAATTGTCCTTTTACTTTGTAGGTAGTCAAATTATTTTCTTTCGCTCTTGATACAGTTATAACTTTTGCCACTTTTCTGCTGAAAAGAATTGCAGCTAATGCAACTCCTGCAATCACTCCAAGTGCAAGATTATGAGGTTTTGTAAGCATAGTAACTGCAAAAGTCATAATCATGACTGCAGTATCGCTTTTAGGTATCTTTCTAATATTTTTTAATCCATTAATATCTGCTGTACTTATTGCGATCGTTATCATGATTGCTACTAAAGCAGCCATTGGTATTGCTCCAATCCAAGATTTCAAGAGGATGATCATAATTAGGAGAGATATACCTGAGGAGAGTGTTGACAATCTAGATTTGCCACCATTTTCAGTATTCATTACAGATTGCCCAACCAAGGCACATCCTGCCATTCCACCAAATAAGGATGCCACAATATTTGCGATTCCCTGTCCTCTTGCTTCTTTGTTTTTATTAGAACTTGTATCAGTTACATCGTCTAAAATGTCTTGAGTTAAAAAGGTTTCCATTAAACCCACGAGAGATATTGCAAGTGAGGTCGGTAAAATTATCCCTAATGTTTCAAGACTAAAAGGTACCTTTCCATTTTCTATGGATCCAAAAGGTAGAGAAATACTTGGTAATCCATCAGGTAATTTACCCAAATCGCTAACTGTTGGGACATCTAGATTAAAGAATATGCTTATGAGAGTAATTATTACAATTGCGATAAGTTGAGATGGGACTACTTTAGTGATTTTTGGAAGCCCATAGATAATTATTAATCCTAGGATTACAAGAATCCAAACTACTGGAATTTGAGAGTTAACTGGATATTGACTTAAAGTTTGTTCAACTAATCCTTTTGATTCTTTAATACCAATTCCTAACTGAGGTAGTTGTGCTTGAAATATTAAAAGTGCCAGTGCATTTACAAATCCACTTAATACTCCTGTTGGTACGAATCGCATTTGGTAGGCCAGTCTTAAATATCCCCAAAGAATTTGGAAAATTCCAGTTAATATTCCAGCTGCTATAAGATATGGGACTCCTAATCCAGGAGCTTGTGATTCTCCATAAGCAACAAGTCCAGTCATCAAAAGAGCTGTTGAACCTGTAGCTGAAGTGATCATTCCCCTTCTTCCTCCAACAATCGCAATTGTTATAGATAAGCAGAATGCACCAAAAAGGCCAACTTTAGGATCTACACCAGCTATGCCTGAAAAAGCAATTGCTTCTGGGATCATTGCAAAAGCAACAACTAAGCCAGAGAGAATATTTGATTTTGGATCATCCAACCAATTTTTAGATAAATATCTTGAGAAATTTGACATTTTAAGTTTCTTTATAATTAAAAAGTTACCTCATAAAGGAGGTAAAATTCCCTGTGGGTCAAAAATATTCTTTAAAGTTTTTAATTCATTCATTCTATTTCCAAAAGCTAATGTAAGTTCTTCCTCATGAGTATTTAAATGATTATGCAATTGGGCTAAATGAATATTTGGATAAAACCTTTTTAGGTTGTTCCATGATTTATAAATCCAGTCTAAAGCAACTTCTTTTTCTCGAAGATCATTTTTTTTCCATGATGCATATATCCATGGTTTCCAAGTACTTTTTCTATGAACAAAAAAGCTTGAGCCATGATTTAACTTTTTTGTTTTGTAACCTAGTTGTTGAGAAGCAACATAACAGGAATTATTAGGTTTATTGTCCATTATTTCATTCAAACATTTTATGAAACTTGGGATATGATTTTTTAAATCTTCTCCAAGGAGACTAATTACTTCAGAATGGTTGTTTGCATTAAGCTCATATAAATTTAATTCCTTTGGGAAGAAATTTATTTTGTTAAAGTTCTCATGCAATTGTTTTTTTAGAGCAGGAAATTTGTCTAGTAGCTTTAAGTATTCTTCTGTTCTTTTATCTACTAAATTATTTTTAAGTTCAGCAAAAATATATATATAAATTTTTTGGGCATAAATCCATTGAAGACTTATATTTTCTGGAAATTCCTCTGATAATTTTATTATTTCTGAAAGTTCATTTGGATTTACAAATCCTTCAATAACCTTAATTGGATTAGATTGGATAGTTTTAAGTTCTATTTCGGTAATAATTGAGAAAAAGGGTGCTGCGCCTTTAATTGCTTCCCAAATCAATTGTTCTTCTGGATTTATTTGATTTTTTTTTAAAGAGATAAATGTGCCATTACCCAAGAAACCTTTTATTGATTCAATATTATCAATGGCTAATCCGTAAGCTCTACTGAGCGGGCTTACTCCACCAGTAAGTATATAGCCTGCTCCAGGAAGTTTAGAAAGTCCAATTGGAAAACTTCGATTATGTTTTTGTAAATAATTTAGTAGATCCCCCATTATTACTCCCCCTCCAATTGTTACTAAATTGGTTTTTCTATCTAAGTGAATTTTGCTGTGATTTTTTCTTAGATCAAGAGTTGTAAAACCATTTTTTGCACAACTAGAGGTCGTACCTCCACTACATACGCATAGGTGTTCGAATTTTTCCTTAGAATAGTTGTTATCAAAAAATAAGGAATCATTCACGTCATAAATTAATTTTTTTAATTTTGCATCCTTTGAGTTAATATTTGGAACTTCAAGCAATTTATTATTATTTTTCACTACGTGATATTGTTCTTTACTATTATGGTATAAGTAATAACTTGAAATTGGATAATTTAGATTCGAAGTTAAATAATCAAGTCGCGATACTTATTTGTGGACACGGGAGTAGAAATAAACTAGCCATTACTGAATTTCAAGAATTAACTAAGTTCATCCAAAAAAGATATCCAAAATTTTTAGTTGAGTATGGTTTCTTGGAATTCGCTAAACCTTCGATTGTAGATGCTCTAGACAAGTTAAAAGATCTTTCTATAAAAAAAATAATTGCAATCCCCGCAATGCTTTTCGCTGCGGCCCATGTAAAAAATGATATACCTAGCTTACTTATGAATTTTTCAAGTAAAACAGGTATTGAAATAATTTATGGAAGAGAATTAGGTATTAATAATTTAATGATTAGTGCAGCTTGTGAAAGAGTAAAAGATGTATTTAAGCAAAATAATACTCTCAAACCTGAAGAATCATTATTAGTTGTTGTTGGTAGAGGCTCTTCTGACCCAGATGCGAATTCCAATGTTTCAAAAATAACGAGAATGATTGTAGAGGGTATTGGTTTAGGGTGGGGAGAAACAGTTTTTTCTGGAGTAACTTTTCCTCTCGTTGAACCTGGCTTGAAAAATGTTGTGAGACTTGGTTATAAAAATATAATTATTTTCCCATATTTCCTTTTCTCAGGTGTACTTGTCACCAGAATAAAAAGGCAAAGTGATTTAGTTGCGATTAATAATCCAAA
This sequence comes from Prochlorococcus sp. AG-424-A03, assembly GCA_003213375.1. GTDB lineage: Bacteria > Cyanobacteriota > Cyanobacteriia > PCC-6307 > Cyanobiaceae > Prochlorococcus_A. The sequence continues at coordinate 24,606 of QCNA01000020.1, forward strand.
TATTTCATTTATACATGCAAAATAT
>QCNA01000021.1 GCA_003213375.1 Prochlorococcus sp. AG-424-A03
TTTTGGGTGTAAATGAAATTGTTGTTGGTTTAACTATCGTAGCAACTGGGACATCTTTACCAGAATTAGTAACTTCAATAATTGCTGCATTTAAAGGCAAAACAGATCTTGCGATTGGGAATGTAATAGGAAGTAATTTACTCAATCAACTTTTAATCCTTGGAAGTTGCAGTATTTTTTCAGGATTTAAAGGTTTAGTAATTGAACAGAGTCTAATAAAAGTTGACTTACCTTTTATGGTTTTAACTACCTTTGCATGCTTACCAATTTTCTGGAGCAAAGGGAAAATCACAAGAATTGAAGGATTTATTTTGCTTAATCTTTATATTTTCTACATTCTCGATAAGATACTTTTCCTGAATGGATTTAACTTCCTTTCTGAATTAAGGATAGGTTTATTTATTTACTTTGCATTACTTGTAGTATTTCTATTTGTTCAAGAAAAATCAAAATTTTCTAATTCATAATTTTATCAATACATAGTCACAAATTCTTCTGAGATAGTTGGGTGCAAAGCCATAGTAATGTCAAAGTCTTTTTTTGTGATCCCTGCATTTAATGAAATTGATACCATTTGAATAATCTCAGAAGATGTTTCTCCAAACATATGACATCCTAGGACTTTGTCAGTTAGCTTATGAACTACAATCTTCAACATACATTTTGATTTATTCCTTATAAAGGTATTAGACATAGGGGTAAATTTGCATTTGAAAATTTTTATATTTTTTTCAGAGTAAATCTCTTTAGCTCTTTTCTCACTTAAGCCAACTGTTGAAATTTCTGGAATAGTAAAAACGGCTTTAGGGATATATTCATAATTTACTTTTCTTTTTTGGTCATTAAAAAAATTATCCGAAAAAACTCTACCTTGTTCTATTGCTACTGGAGTTAAGTTTGGCTTATTTATGATATCGCCAACTGCAAAAATATTTGTGTTACTTGTTTGATTAAGTTCATCGACATCTAAATATTGGCCATCCATCTTTAGATTTAAAAAATCTAAATTTAAAGGCAAAAGATTTGGTTCTCTTCCTGTAGCAATAAGGATATTATCAGTTAGGAGTTTATCTCCCGAGTCTAGGGTAGATTCCAGATTTCCATTTACTTTCTTGATAGACTTTAATTGAGTATTAGAGATTATATTGATTTCAGTAAAAGTAGGTGATTCCTCTAGGCATGAAGAAAGATCCTCATCAAAACCATTAAGTAAATGTTTACCTCTAATTAATTGAGTTACTTCAGTGCCTAAATTTCTGAAAATAGAAGCAAATTCACAAGCAATATATCCACCTCCTACTATTAATATTGATTTGGGAAACTTTTCTAATTCAAAAATATCATCACTAGTCCATGCCAAATCTACCCCAGGAATATTTAATTTCTTTGGTTTACCTCCAACTGAAATAAGAATTTTTTTTGAACTTATTTTGTTTTTAATTTTCTTTGTGTTTGAACAAATAATCTCTAATTCATTTTGAGTAATAAATCTTCCTAAGCCTTCAAAAATAGTTATATTCAACTTTTTTAAAGAATTTCTATGTAAATTACTTAATCTAGAAACCTCCTCTCTAACATTCATCAACAAAATATTTGATTCAAAATTAATACCTTCATTTTTTAATCCATATCCTTCAGAAGAATCCATATTTTTTTTACTTTTCGCTGCATAAACCATTAATTTCTTTGGCACACATCCCCTTATCACACAAGTTCCTCCTATTTGATTTGCTTCTATGATTGCGACTTTTGCTCCATAACTAGCCGCACGTTTAGCCGCCGCAAGTCCTCCAGATCCGGCGCCAACAACAATTAAATCAAATTCAAATTCCAAGACTTTTTTTAATCAATTATTATAACGTTAGTTTATAGCTTTAATTCAAATAATGAATGAGATTTTGACATGGGATGATTTAAATAAATTTGAAGTTGCAGATCTTGACAGAGTCCATGGTATAAATAATTCCTACGCAAATTTAAGATTATTCGGGCATAGTGAAAATGATGTATTAGTTACCCTATATAGAGATAGACATTCTTGGTGTCCTTACTGTCAGAAGATATGGTTATGGCTTGAATTTAAGAAAATTCCATACAGAGTCAAGAAAATAAATATGTTTTGCTACGGACAAAAAGAAAGTTGGTTCCTTGAAAAAGTCAGATCGGGGAAATTACCTGCAATTGAACTTAAAGGGCAAGTTATAACTGAAAGCGACGATATCATAGCTTTTTTAGAAAATGAATTTGGAGCACTTGGATCTTTTATAACATCTAGTCACCTTATCAAAATTAGAGAGTTAGAAAGAGAAATTTTCAGATCCTGGTGTAATTGGCTCTGCCGAGAAAGCTTTAATTTTATAGATAACTCTTTTAGAAAAAAAAGATTTAAAGAATCCATTTCTAAACTCGATGAAATCTTAAGTAGCTCAAAATCAGGTTTTGTTGATCCATCAGTTTCTAACACTGGTGATATAGAGCCTGGTGTTGGAGATATAATTTTTATTCCTTATATGGAGAGAATGAATGCATCACTTATTTATTATAAAGGGTTTAATTTAAGATCTAATTACCGTCATGTAGATAACTGGCTTACCCTTTTTGAAGGGACAAGTACTTATAGAGGCACTCAAGGAGATTTTCATACTCATTCTCATGATTTACCCCCACAAATGGGAGGATGCTATAAAGAAAGCAATGAACAACAGATTACTTTCTCTAAGCTAATAGATACTGGGGAGGGTTTAGGTAATTATGAATTAAACCAAAATTATGATTCAAAATACTATGCAACAATTGCTCTTAAAAGAGTGATAAAGCATAAAGACAATTTACTAAAGGTAAACCCATACAATAAAGAGTCCTTTGACGAATCATTGAGATCAGCTTTGAGCCATATGATCACAGGTGAAGTATTAATCCCTAAAAAACTTTCAGGAATCTCTCTAAGATACTTAAAAAATAGAATCTCAGTTCCAAGAGATATGCCAATTATTTCAGCAAGGTTATTAAGGCAATCATTAAATAAAATTGAATCGCTTAGTGATATCAATGAAATAGATAAGATACCTTTTAGACATAGATATGATCAAGATCCTATAAATTTCATTTCTAGTTATTAGTAAAACTATAAATTTTTTCTTGAATCTATTTGAAGTAAATCTCTTATTTTTTGAACTTGACTTGCAATATTTGGATCAATAGATAATTTTTTTTCAACTTGTTCAATAGCATACATAACTGTTGTATGGTCCTTACCCCCAAACTCATCTCCAATTCTTGGTAGGCTTAGATCCGTACTATGTCTCATAAGATACATACCTATTTGTCTAGCTTGACTTACTGGTTTTCTCCTACTTGAACTGATCAATTCATCAGTAGAAACTTTAAAGAAATCTGACACTTTATTAATAACTTGTGTTGGAGTAACAACTACTCCAACACTATTAGGATCGAGCATTGGAGCAATTGATTGAACTGTCATTGGCAAGCCTGTTATTGATGCAAATGCAACAGCTCTGGTAAATGCTCCTTCCAACTCTCGAATATTCGAAGTGAATCTTCCTGCTATAAATTGAATTAAATCTCTTGGAAGACTCATCCTCTCTTGTTCTGCCTTTTTTTGAAGAATGGCTGTCCTGGTCTCAAGGTCAGGTGGTTGAATATCTGCGGTCATACCCATTGAGAACCTAGAAATTAATCTCTCTTGAATTCCCGACAATTGATTTGGTGGTCTGTCACTTGCAATAACTATTTGACTTCCTGATTCGTGAAGTGCGTTAAAAGTATGAAAGAATTCTTCCTGTGTATATTCTTTGCCTTCTAAGAACTGTATATCGTCTATTAAAATCAAATCTACACTTCTATATTTATCTCGAATAGCTGTCATTCCATCTCTTCGAATACCACTAATAACATCATTTGTAAAAGTCTCTGTTGATACATATTTAACTTTTGCTTCTGGATCTATTTCTACTCGATAATTACCTATTGCTTGCATTAAATGAGTCTTACCAAGACCTACTCCTCCACAAATAAAAAGTGGATTGAATTCTCTCCCAGGAGATTCGGCAACGGCTAAAGCTGCGGCGTGAGCCAATCTACTATTTGGACCTACAACAAATCTTTTAAATACGTAGCGTAAATTTAAACCATTATGATTCTTGAATTGATTTTTTGAAGAATTATTTTGGTTATTACTAGAAAAAGATCTTGTTTTATGATTAACGTTCTGTTCGTTAGGTTTATCTTCATTTGTTAAATTGCTGCTGATATTCGTTTCAGATTTAAAAATAACTTTTACATCATGACCGCAGATTTCCTTTGCAGCTTTTTCAATAGTTTCACAATAATTTTTTCTCAACCAATCACTAGAAAATGTATTTGGGGCGATTAAAGTTAATAAGCCATTTTCAAAACAATTAAATTTAGCAGGCCTTATCCATGTCTCAAATGAAGGCTTACTTAAAGTTTTTTGGAGTGATTGTTGAACTTCCGCCCAAATAGGATTAATTGCTTGCAAAATTTTATTCTCTAGATTATTAATCTAGTTGGAATTTAATAATTGGCCATTATCAAATCACAAGATCACGACAAATTTAAAATTATTTAACAAAGTATCGACTAAATTTATAAAAACAAATTTTATATTTTTTTTTAGGAATATAATTATTTTAAATTTTACTAAATTATTGGATAAAGCATTACTTATTATCATGGCGAAATGGCATGGTTTTGGAAGATGCAAAACAAGATTATCAAAAGATATAGGTAAAAGTAATTCAGCGAAAGTACAAAGTGTAATGACCAATCACACAATTTCAGTCGCAAAATTTCTTCAAGAAAATAAATTGCTTGATATTTCTATTGCCATAACTGGTTTAGGAGTAGGAAATTGTAGAAAATGGTCTAGAGAATTAGGCATCAAAAAATTTAATTTGCAGGGGAAAGGCTGCTTGGGAGAAAAAATGAAACGGCAAATAATTATCAACAAAAAATTTTGTGCAAGACATAAGATCAAAAATATTATTTTTATTGGTACTGACCTTCCAGATTTATGCCATCAAGATTTATTGAATACTCTAAAAGAGCTTAAAAATAATGATCTTATTTTAGGACCATCTAACGATGGAGGATATTGGCTTATTGGTTTATCAGAGAAAATAATGTTATCACATACATATTTACCTTTTATCAACATAAAGTGGGGGACAGAAAATGTTCTTCAAAATACAATTGATAATTTTGCTTCTAAAAAATTAAAATATAAGTTTTTAGATAAAAAAATAGATATAGATACAATTATTGATATCGAAAATAGAAAGTAATCGACTTGTCAAAAATTTCAATTATCATTCCAACTATTAATGAAGCTAGTAATTTGCCATTATTGCTTTCAGACTTATCAAGTATTCAGAAAGAGGGTGAAATCATAATTGTTGATTCTGGGAGTGAAGATAAAACTATCGATGTAGCAAATATTTATGGAGCGAAAGTATTTATATCCAAAGAAAGGAATCGAGGTTTACAATTAGATATTGGAGCTAAAAATTCAAAAGGAGAGTGGCTCATATTTTTACATGCAGACACAAGATTAACTCATGATTGGTTTAAAAAAATAAATTCACTTTTAAAGGGAAACAAGAATAGTATTTACTATTTTGAATTCAAAATTAATCACAAAAAGATAATTTATAGAGTTCTCGAAATTCTCGTAAATTTTAGAAGTAAATTTTTTAAACAACCGTATGGTGATCAAGGTTTGATAATTCATAGAACTACCTATTTTAAGAATAATGGTTTTAGAAAAATACCTTTAATGGAAGATGTAGATTTTTTAAGAAGATTAAACAAAAAAAAAGATTTAAAACAATTAAATTTACCTATTTTTGTAAGTTCAAGAAAATGGGAAAGAACTAATATTTTTCTCCAAGCAATTAAGAACTGGCAATTTAGAAGAAGATGGTTAAAAGGCGAGTCTTTAAAATCTATATATGCTGAATACTACAGAAAATGATTAATTTGCATACCAAAAAGCACATTTAGAGCCTCTAGGTTCTAATGTCCAACCTTGTCTTTTATAAAATGAAACCACTTCAGCATCAGCAAAAAGGGTTACTTTAGAAATTCCAATATTTTTCAATTCTTTTAGGATATATTTCATTAACTCTTTCCCCAATCCAAGTCCTTGATAGACAGGGTTAATAGCCACATCCCAAACTGTTGCTTCTAGAATTCCATCACCAGTGCATCTTGCAAATCCTACTAGTCTGGGGAATTTATCATCATGACGCCATAACCCAACCACCAAAATACTGAAATCTAAAGCTCTTTTTACCCTCCTTATAGGTCTTCTGCTCCAACCAACAGTTTGCAAAAGTTGATCTAGTTCTATTAGATCTAAATCTTTATTTTTACTACATACAAATATTTCTTCTTTTTTTGTTTGAGTAAACTCATAAGAATTTAAACCATAGAGATCTATCAGCCCTTCCCTTGATAAAGTGTTTGATTTTTTTATTAACGATCCTTGGTTTCTAAAAATCATTAAAAATTCACGAATCCTTTTTGTTGAAGCTCAGAGAGCTGAAAATATAAACCCTTTTTCAGTCTCAATTCACTATGTGTTCCCTCTTCAACTAATGATCCCCCTTTTAAGACTAAAATCTTATCAGAACTTTCAATAGTGGCTAATCTGTGAGCTATTACTAATGCTGTTCTTTTTGACAGAATTCTCTCAAGATCTTTCTGCAAAGTAGCCTCTGTAGAGGGATCCATAAACGCTGTTGCTTCGTCCATAATTAAAACAATAGGATTTCTAATCGCTACTCGAGCTACTGAAAGTAGCTGTCTCTCTCCAGAAGAGAGATTTCCCCCTCTTTCTCTTAGTAAGGTGTTCAAGCCTTCTGGTAATTTTTGTAATAAATTATCTAACCCTAATTCGTTACAAAGATTTTCTAATTCAAGATTGTCTACATTGGAATTTAGTTTTAAATTATCTGCGACATTTCCACTAAAGATAAAGGTATCTTGCAAAACTACTCCCAACATATTTCTAAGAGTTGCAATAGGAATATCTTTGATATCTATGTCGTCTATTAAAATTTGGCCTGACTGAGGCTCATACAATCTACATAATAGTCTTATTATGGTGGTTTTACCTGAACCAGTTGGCCCTACAAAAGCCACATGCTCTCCTGGATTGATCTTGAAAGATAAATTCTTTATAATATGTTCTCCCTCGTTGTAGAAAAAATTAACATTCTTGAATTCAATTTTGCCCTTAAATTTTTTGTTTACATTTTCAGCTTTTTCTAAAAAATGTTTTGCGGAACTAGAGTCCTTAATCTGTATTTCTTCATCTAATAATTCGTTTATTCTTTCTACGGCTGTTAGACCTCCTTGTATTTGAGTAAATCTTTCTGCAAGCTGCCTAAGAGGTTCAAAAAGTCTTTGGGAATATAAAATAAAGGTTGTTAATGTTCCTAAACCAATATTTCCAGAAGTAACAAGATAACCTCCAACTGCTAAAACCAAGGAAACTGCTGCAAGAGAAATCCATTCTATAAATGCCGAAATACTACTGTCATAAAATATTGTTCCATTAACTGCTTTTTTATAAGCAACTCCAGTTTTGGAAAATTTCTTGCTATTAAAAGCCTCTCTTCTGAACATCTGAACGACTTCTAAACCTTGAAGATTCTCTTGAAAATCAGAGTTGAGTTGAGACAATTCTTCCCTTACTTGATAATTGGCTCTTCTATAACGTTTTTGAAGCCAAATAATAAAATATGAAACTGGGATTTGAGTCAAAAGTAATAAAATGGCAAGCCCTCTATCAATTGACAGCATTGTCAAAGAAATTACTATCAGACTAACGAAGTCAGCAATGACTCCAACTGCCCCACTACCAAAAACCTCGGCTAAAGCATCAACATCATTTGTTAATCTCGTTAATAATTTTCCTACAGGCATTTTATCGTGATATTTAAGAGATAAAGATATTGAATGATTAAAAAGTTCTCTTCTTATTCTTGCTGTCAAACGTTGTCCCACTGCTTGGATATTGTAAGTTTGGTATCCTTGCAGAACTAATCTGAATAATACAGTTATAAATAAAGTTATGATTATGGCATTTATTGACTGCCCAAAGAAAGTTTTACTTAGCCAAACATCTGTAGTTTCATTCTTTAGAATAGTAATGGCTTGACCAACTAATAATGGTTGAATTGCTCCAGAGAAAGAAACAGGTAACAAAACTATCAAGATTAGATAGATTGTTTTTTTATCTTTAGTTAAATATTTACCTAACTTTTTAATCCTTCTAAAATCTTTAAAAAACATTTAGCTAATCTTCTATAAAGCATTAGTTGATTCTATTGATAAAATAATATCTCTGAGATGATTATCATCTAACCTCATAGATAAAGGATTTCCAATTAGTCTTGCAGTCGAGTAATAAAGATCATCTATTTTAATTAAACCATTTTCTTTAAGAGTCTTTCCCGTTGCAACCAAATCAACTATTGCCTCTGCCATCCCTGTAATAGGACCAAGCTCGACTGATCCTGTCAAATGAACTATTTCTACAGGAATATTTAATTCTTCAAAATAAGATCTTGCTGTTTTAATAAATTTACTTGCTACTTTACAATTCGCTGGAAGATCAGTTGGTTTTGAATAATTGCTATTTTTCTTAACCGCCAACGACATATGACAACCACCAAATCCTAAATCTAATAACTTTGCGACTTTTAATTCAGATTCTCGTAAAACGTCATACCCAACAATACCCAAATCAGCCTGACCATAACTTACATAAACAGGCACATCTCCATTTCTTACTAATAAAGCTTTTGCCCGTTTGCAATTTGATTCAAAGGTTAATGATCTATTATTTTTGTCCAACGCATCTGAGAAATCTAACCCAGCTCTTTTAAAAATTGAAATTGAATCTTTTAACAGAGCTCCTTTTGGTAAAGCTATAGTAAACATAGATCAATTTTTTCCAAGGATTCTTCATTCTAAGTTAACAATGGAATTTAATAAAGCTCGAAATATAATCGGACTTAGAGTTTTAAGTGATAACGTCATTTGGATGTTGGTAAAAGATAAATCCGTTGTAGTTGTAGATCCATCTGTTCACGAACCAGTTATTAAATATATAAATGAAAACAATTTTCACTTAGAAGCTATTTTGCAAACTCATCATCATTCAGACCATATTGGAGGGACAAAGACTCTTATTGAAAGATGGCCAAATGTAAAAGTGATTGCTTCTTCCAAAGAAAAAAAGCGAATACCTTTTCAAAATATATCTGTAGAGGATGGAGAAACTTTGAGTATTTTAGGTGAAGAAGTAAAAATAATTGAAGTATTAGGACATACAAGCTCACATATTGCCTTCTTTTTGAATGGAGAAAATCCTGTTCTTTTTATTGGTGACACATTATTTTCTGGAGGCTGTGGAAGAATTTTTGAGGGAACTTATCAACAAATGTATTCTTCACTAGAAAGAATCAAATCTTTACCAAAAAATACTCTCATATATTGTGCACATGAATATACAAAGGAAAATATATTGTGGGCATTGAATCTCAGGCCAGAAGATCAAGATATAAAAAATAAACTTTCGGAAGTTGAAAAAAAACTAACTCTTAATGAATTAACAATTCCATTTTTACTTGATGAAGAGATGAAAATAAACCTTTTCTTAAGAGCAAAAAATTTAGAAGAATTTACTTTTTTAAGAGCAAATAAAGATTTATGGGTTTAAATAGATAGGTATCTTCTTAAACAAATGTCCCCCAAACAAGTAATTAAAACATCAAATGCTCCTGATCCAGTAGGACCTTATAATCAAGCAATAAAAGCTGGGGATTTTATCTATTGTTCTGGTCAAATTGCTATAGACCCAGCTTTAAATGAAATAACATGTTTAGGTGATATAGAGAAGGAAACTATTCAAGTTTTAAAAAATCTCGCAGAAGTTCTTAAAGCTGGTGGAGCCAAAATAGAGGATGTTATAAAAACAACTATTTACTTAACGGACTTAAGTAATTTTCAAATTGTCAATAAAATTTATAGCGATTTTTTTAATATTGAGAATCCCCCAGCAAGAGCCTGTGTGGAAGTTTCATCTCTACCAAAAGGCGTTTTAGTTGAAATAGATTGCGTCGCATTTCTAGATTAATTTCTAATTATTGAGAAATTTGAAATATGAACCAATTGTGCACCATATTTGTATAGATTATTAGTTGATTATTCATCTTTGATCTATGTCAGCAGCAAAGCTTAATATAGATGAACTAGAAGCAGGTTATCCTTTATTTTGCAAAGCTCTTAGACTATTAATTTTAAAAGGGAACTCGGTTAAAGATATAGAAAAGACAGTGTGTTGGGGTCATCTTGAAACTTTAAATAGATGTCTACCTGGTAGATATAAAGCACCAACATATTTAATGGCTTTAATCAAAAGAGATATTGCAAAGCCAAATAATTATTAAAAAAGACTAATCTTCTTGATAAAACTTATCAATATCCATTGAAAAGTCTTTTTCTTTGTCTGATATTTCGTTATTGTCTAAAAATATTGAAAGACTTACAAAATTCTTACCGAAGCTGATATTTGGATAGATATCCCTTTCTTTACATAATTTCTCAATTTCCCCCATGAATTTACTAATTTTTGAGTATTGATCAAATTCAAATCTTTTTTCAATCCGCAAAGGTGATTCTTTTTCTTTCCACATTACATTCTTTATTCAAAATTAATAACACTATACCTTCAAAAAGTTTCTCAATAAATTTTTGAAGATAAAATTTTTAGTCACTCTCCCAATAATCAATAATACCGCCAATTGTTAAATCGGTTTGAACTTCTGGATTAGGGCATGCAAATCTAGCGGCAGAGCCACTAGCAGTAAAAACCCAGTTACCTTCTCTAGCTCCAACAGGATCAACAGCAACTAATTTCTTTCCTTTATTATTTTCTAAAATTCGTAAATTCATATGACCTAAGCCAGGGACTCTTTGAGTGCATACCATCCTTCCTAATACCTTCATAATTTCCACAATTTATAACCTCCTTTTTATGACTTATTAGGATCCCAATGATCAATAATTCCAACAATCGTTAAATCGCTTGGATAAGATTTACTTCCTGCAGCTTCTCTAGCAGCAGAACTGCCAACACAAATAACCCAATCTCCTGGCTTACAGCCAACAGCATCAACAGCAACTTTATTAGAAGAACCATCTAATACAACCTGCAGATGTTTATGTTCAAAACCAGGAATCCTATTGGTAGAAACAAGTGGTTTTACAACCTTGCAAATTAACATAATTAGTGAGCCTCCTCTGTTTTTTTATCTAAAGACATTCCAATAATTTGGGCGGAATGAATGTTGTCCCTATCTCTAATAGTAGAGCAAGTATGTAACAATCCTTGATCAACTAAATTTTTATATCTAATTGATATCGCATTATTAACTCTTTCACAATCATTTATTGCCCTCTCTTTTGCGCCGGGTACTTTTCCAGAGTAATCAAATCTTATTACTACCGGGATCGGTAGATCTTGAGAAACATTTAATCCAGTAAAAATCTTCACTCCTACATCTAAATCTGGAGCCCCTTCTTCGACTGTATCTAAATGAGCAAAATAAGTTAAATTTCTGAGATGTACTTCTTTGAAACCTATACCTACTCCAATAAACCTCTCTGCATGTCCAATATCTTCATAAGAACCATTATGAAAACTCTTAACATAATCAATTTGAGAAATATTATTAACAATTAATTTATACGTAAATTTTTCCAGTCCACTGAGTTTATCTTTTGAAGATTGCTTAGAGATTGTCTGGCAAATTTCTCTTTCCGCATCCTCTTTTGAAAAATTTATTGTTGAATTATAAATTTCTAATGTAGAAATAGTTTTTTCTAAATCTATACCGCCATCGCTAGTTGATAAATGTATTTTCAATGAATCAGTGTCTGTATCAAGTCCAATTAACATTAAATCCACAGAAGCTCCGCAGCAAAAGCTATTCTCTACGGCCTGTTTGAAAGCATATAATTTATTTCTACCTTCTGCTGCAGCTAACTCGTCATTACTCCCATGAGCTGCGCATCCCTGATGCAAAGGATCGACTGAACTAAAATGATAAGTTACAACTTTTAAGTACCTGGTATCTTTATGAGCTTCATTAGGTACATTCTCTCTATATCTTTTATGTTCAGTTTTTACCCATCGATTAACAGTATTTTCAATATCAAACAGTGCTCCAGCATGGGATCTTCTTCTTACGGAACTAAAAGGTATTCTCATTACATAAGCAACTGAATGAGCTAATCTTCCATCTGAACAAGGAGTTATATCAAGTAAATGTATTCCACAATCTAAAAGAAATTTTTCAAAATCTTCGGCATCCCTACTTCCAGAAGCTCCTTTAAGTGGATCATTGTTAAAAAAATTGTCGCTAAGTTTCTCATGCTGTTTAAAAGCACACCATGCATATAAAGCTCTCATATCAAGAGGTTTAACCCAAGATTTATCTAATACATGGAGGGGTAAATCTATTCCTAAATTTTTTCTTGATATTTTCTGAGCCTTATTTATAAAATCTTCGTGATGTTGAATTCGAGCAATTTCCTTGAGAGTTGGAACAATTTCGTCAAAATCACTTTTTATTTTGCTTTCATACCTAAATAGATTTTCATTTTGAATATTATTGGTTAATTTATGAGACTTTCCAGAATTTCGGAAATTATTTGATTCTTTAGTTTGTATATGGATATTTTCAGTAAAAGTTTTCATTGGAGCAGTTGGCCCCAATGTGAAGTTCTTGGCTTTAGCCAGTCCTCTTAAAGGCATTATTTATTTAACCTCTTGCACCACCTGAAAAGGTAACAAGTTGTCCTTCACGAGTATTTCCACTAGATCCAGTTATCAAGAAATCTGGTTTTTCTGTTTCCTCATTTCTTTTAACTTCCATAGAGGGCATTGCGCTCATAAATCCTGCTCTTGATGGATTTCGCTTTCTAGAAGAAGCTCCCTCTGTGCCTGTCACCTTATCACCGCGATCCCAATCATCACCAGTAACGTTTCCCACTGATTGTCCTTCACCAGTAATCCTTGATGCTACTCTTTTTTCTGGTGTTTTTGCAGCACGGTCTGCCTCTTCAATTTCCATTTTTTGTTTATAAGTAATATTTTTATTGGGTTCAAATCTAAATTTTTCAGTGCCAGTGACCTTATCAACAGCCATATCAAAAGGTCCTGTTACCTTTGAACCATTTTCATATTCATTACCAGTAACACCTTGAGTATTTTTTTCAGAATATCTATCTCTTGATGGTGATTTAACAGAAAATTCCTCCCAAGAGTTAACTGCCGACTTTTCCGGATTCGCATAAGCCGCATCATGTGGAGGATTATCACAAGCTTGTGAGAGCTGATCTCCACCAACATAGGGAGTACCTGTTAGATTTTTACAAGCACCTTTCTTAGCACCTGTCATTACTCCGCCAATTCCTGGTTGCTGTCCTGTAAGTCTGGCATTTGAATTATTTCCAGAATTAACTGTTGCTCGGGATTTCATATCTTCTGAAATCTCAGTACTACAATTTTCATTAATCTGATCTAAGCCTGCGTATGGTGTTCCTGTTAACACTTTGCATGAACCTGGTTCATCTCCAGTTACTATTTCTGATCTTCCTGTCATAGTGCCGCTTATTAAATTTGACTTTGAAGAAAGGCTTAAACCTACCTTTCTAGCTTCTGGTTTTGGTTTTGAACCGCAAAACTTTTCATATTGTTGAGATCCTATATACTCATCGCCAGTTACATTCTTACAGCTCCCATGCTCATTGCCAGTCATATGGTCTGATCTTCCAACCCCTGTACCAGTTACATTATTCCCATTAAGAGTGTTGTAACTGCCTACTTTTTCAAATGCTTTACCTTTTGGATTTGGCTCAGAACCAAGATATTGATCTCCAGTTAATTGATGTCCAGAACCAGATTCATCTCCAGTAACTAGGGTTGATCTACCAGGAAGTGATCCAGATACTTTTAATCCATCGGTTGTAGTGCTGTGTTTAACCTTTGAAGGATTTCTTGGGACATCACCACAATACTTCTGAGATTGATTAGAAGATACATATTCAGTACCTGTAAGGTTTTTACAAGTCCCTGGCTCATCACCTGTGACCCTATCAGATCTACCAACTTCATTTCCAGTTACTTTATTACCTGATGTTGTAGAGGTAACAGTAGATCTAAGTGGTTGTTTATAACTCGGTCTATCTTGACAAAATTGATCAATAACTTCTGATCCCATATATTGGGTACCAGTTACAGTTCTGCATGTACTTGCTTCATTACCTGTAGTTTTTACAGATCTATTAGCTTGAGTTCCAGTAACTATTTGACCTGAATCAGTTTCACTTTTACCAACTTTCCAGCTAGCATCTGCAATATTTTGTTTGGCACCATTTTTATTTGGACCACATGGTCTACATTTACCACTACCTTTTTTGCCAGTGGCACCAGTTTTACTTCTTAGCTCTCTCACTCTCTGAGAAATTTCTCTACTACTTAAATCTGGGTCTCCCCTTCTTGCTAAGGAAGCGGCACTAGTATTTTGTTTAGTTGCTGATTTACCATGTTTAGATTGAGCTTCTCTTCTCGCCAAAACAATATCTCTACTTGTATTAGTAATAGGCTTTCTCTTCTGATTAATTCTTCTCTTAACATTGGGTTTTAGGGACTTAGATTCTTTACTAGTTGAATCCTGACTTTCTTGATTTTTACTTATAGGTGATTTAACTGCGTTTACAGGACTGTCTTTTTTAACATCAGTACGTGTTCTATCTGATGAAGTTATAGCTGATTTCCCATGGGTAGACATTGCTTTTCTTCTCTCTATTACTAACTCTTTACTAGATAAAGTTGTTGTAGAATTTCTGTTTACCTGAGTTTTTGGAATATGTTTTGTAGCTGGTTTAGAAATATTACGATTATTAGGAGAAGACTGAGTCCCAGAAATATTTATATCTTGAGAAGATCGAACTCTATCTTTGGTAGTTGAAGAATAAGCAGCAGCTTTTTTACCGCTATCACTCATCGCCTTTCTTCTTTCAAGTGCAATCTCTCTACTGGTTTTTTTTGACATAATCTTCGAATGTAAAACTCTTTTGAAAAACTTTCTCCAAAAATTTTTTGGAGAAAGATATTAACTACGGTAAGTAGCTTTAACGTCCTTGGAAAACTACAAAAGCTGTTCCTTGACTTTGAGTGTAAGCATCGTATCCGATGATTCTTACATGATGATCAGGGTATGCTCTATGACATGCCTCTAATTCGCTCACGATCAAGTTAAGATCTTTTTCCCCAAAGAATGGGAGTTTCCAATAAGACCAATAAGTTTGCATACATCCACTAGGATGAACATGCTCAATAACTGGACTCCAACCTTGAGCAATAATGTACGCAATTTGGTCATATATTTCTTCCTGGGTCATCGGTGGTAAAAAACCGAATGTTTCCAGGGTTGCAACTGTTTGATAGTCGCTTACTGTGCTCTGGAAAGGCATAATTAATCAAAATGTGAATGAAATTACTCGAAAAACGAGATTTTAAAAAGTTTGAGGAGGATAAATCTCCTCAATTTTGAAACTTGAGTTAACCCTGAACATCAAGCTTGTCGACAGTGTCAAACTCAAACTTAATTTCCTTCCAAGTTTCTAGAGCAATAGCTAATTCAGGACTATGCTTAGCAGCTTCCATAAGAATGTCTCTACTCTCTTTTTCGATTTCGCGACCAGCATTACGGGCTTTTACACAAGCTTCTAAAGCAACTCTGTTAGCTGCAGCTCCAGCAGCTGAACCCCATGGATGACCATGTGTTCCTCCACCGAACTGAAGGCAGGAATCATCCCCAAAGATTGCTAGAAGTGCAGGCATATGCCAAACATGGATACCACCTGATGCGACTGCAAATACTCCAGGCATTGAACCCCAATCCTGATCAAAAAAGTTACCTCTTGATCTATCTTCAGGAACAAATGACTCTCTTAAATTGTCAATATAACCAAGTGTTGTTTGACGATCACCTTCTAGTTTTCCAACAACGGTTCCAGTATGTAATTGGTCTCCTCCAGATAGTCTCAAACATTTTGCAAGAACTCTGAAGTGAATACCATGCTTTGGATGTCTATCAATAACAGCATGCATCGCTCTATGAATATGTAGAAGCATGCCATTTTTACGACACCAATTAGCTAATCCAGTATTTGCAGTAAAACCACCAGTTATATAATCATGCATGATGATTGGCATATCTAGCTCTTTTGCAAATTCAGCTCTTTCATAGAGTTCTTCGGGAGTATTAGCAGTACAGTTTAGATAGTGACCTTTAACTTCTCCAGTTTCTCGTTGAGCAAGCTTAACTGCTTCTGCAACAAACTCAAATCTTTCTCTCCAACGTTGGAATGGTTGAGAATTAATATTCTCATCATCCTTAGTTAAATCAAGACCGCCTCTAAGACATTCGTATACAACTCGACCATAGTTTTTACCAGATAATCCTAGTTTAGGTTTGATGGTACAACCAAGTAGAGGTCTTCCGTATTTGTTAAGTCGATCTCTTTCAACTACGATTCCATTTGGTGGACCACCGCAAGTTTTAATGAAAGCAATTGGGAATCTAATATCTTCTAGACGTAGATGTCTTAGAGCTTTAAATCCAAAAACGTTTCCTACAAGAGATGTTAATACGTTTGTAATTGAGCCTTCTTCAAAAAGATCTAAAGGATATGCAATAAAAGCATAGAAAGCTTCAGGATCTCCAGGGACGTCTTCGATTCGATAACAACGTCCTTTATAAAATTCTAAGTCAGTAAGTAACTCGGACCAAACTGTTGACCAAGTACCTGTTGAAGATTCAGCGGCAACAGCAGCTGCAACTTCTTCTCTTGGAACACCTTCCTGACCTGTACATTTGAAACAGGCTAGTAAATCGGTGTCTAGGGGGACATATTCTGGAGTCCAGTAGGTATCTCTGTACTCCTTTACCCCTGCGTCATACTTCTTACTCATAAGGATAAATTTAGGTCTGTGTAGGGAAAATAATTATTGTGCAAAATTTATAAATCTTGCTTTACTTAATTAGTCCTTTTGACCAAGAAATTCACCGTTACCTAGAGCAGGTTCAACTTCTCTATGAGGACGAGCAATAATGTGAGCTGCAACTAAACCGTCACCAACTCTTTCACAAGCATCAGCACCAGCTCTTACAGCTGCGTTAACTGCGCCTGTTTCGCCTCTAACTAATACTGTGACATAACCGCCGCCAACGAATTCACGACCAATAAGGCGAACTTCTGCTGCCTTTGTCATTGCGTCTGCTGCTTCGATTGCAGGTACAAGTCCGCGTGTCTCGATCATGCCGAGAGCGATACCCATTGTTTCTGTAGCCATTGTCTACTAAATACTAAATGTGGAATGTTCAATTCGAAGAATGCTTCATTAAGTACTTATAAGTCAAGCATTTTCGACAAAATCTCCATTAATGTTTTTTCTATCATTCATAAGTTAAACTTATCACCCTTGGTACTATTGATATGTCAATACTTATGCAAATTAGTTAGTGCATCAAAACATACTGTTGTGTTAAGAAAAAATTTACATTATGTTATTTCCGTACGAGACAGGCCCTGTCTACACAGGTGTGGAATGTTCAACCTTTCCTGTCTCCGTATCAAGCTTTGAAGTAAGATAATATTCACAATAAATTTACTTGTTATTTTGAACCTTCCAGTTCTAACCATTGCCAGTGGTAATCAAAAAAAAGTATCTGAAATTTCAGAGATGCTGGATGTTTTGTCTTTAAAGGTTCAGAAGCAACCAGAATATTTAAATGTCGAAGAGACTGGAAACACATATTTCGAGAACGCACTTCTAAAAGCAAAAGCAGCTGCTTTAGAGACAAAAACTTGGGCATTAGCTGATGACTCGGGTCTTGAAGTAGATGTTTTAGATGGTCGGCCAGGAATTTATTCTGCTCGATATGCCAAAACTAATGATGAGAAAATTAAAAAATTAATTAAAGAACTTTCTGATAGTCCTTATAGGAGTGCAAGATTTATAAGTTGCATGGTTTTGTGTGATCCCTCAGGAAACTTAGTTAAAGATACAACAGGAATATGCTGGGGAGAAATTCTTAAGAACCCCAAATATCCAAACGGGGAATTCGAATCTATTTTTTGGGTAAAAGAGTCTAACTGTGTTTACGGTGAGCTCTCACAATCACAATTAAATAAATTAGGTAGTAGAGGTAAAGCTGCAAAAATAATGTCACCTTTTTTAAAAAAAGAGATAGGTTTAAGTTAAAAAAAATCTTAAATTAAAACCTCAATAATTTGAAATTTCTTCAATTGCTCTTATAGCAGCAGCTGCAGCTTCTTCTACATCCCCTTCTTTCCCTGCCAGAGTTAATCTACCAAAAGCTCCAACTGCCTTAACATCAACAACAGTTATATTAGATGCCTTTTCAGCTTCATTAGCTGCTTTTAACACATAACCAGCTGGTTCAGTTTCTAATATAAACATGCTCATTCCAGATTGAATCATTGATCCACTTCTGTTTTGTCTATTTATTAAAACTGCATGATCTGGAGTAATTGCTCGAATAACTTCAGTCCAACTTGTAGCAGGTTTTGTTCTTTTTCTAACTTCACTCCCAATAGCATCTAGGACAACATCTCCAGAATGTAAAACCGTGCTTTGATCTTTATGGTAAAGAGCAAGAGATCCAAATGCTCTTTCAACAATCATCTGACCAAGTCTTACATTACTTGCTTTTAGTGCAATATCAGTGACTCTATGAACAGCCATACCGGGTGAAACTTCCATCCAAAGACATGAATCACCAGGAATAGGTAAAAACCCTCTACTAACAGTTCCCATATATGCGGCTAATTGAGGTTGCAGAGAATCTAAAAAAACATATGTTCTTAACTCAATTTGCTCAACTTGACTTGCTTGTCTAGATACCAGAGACTTTTCTGAATCGGTAGTAATAAAACAGCTAGCACCACTGGCCTGAGATTGCACCTCAGATCCTGTGACTAGAGAACTCCCTTTTTTTCGTTCCCCTCTGTTTAAGCTAGAAGTTGGTTCCATTGAGGCGACTATAACGGATAATGGTTCATTTTTTCTATTAAATTTACTTGCATGCTTACCACAAAACGATAACTTCAAGTAAAGATATGCATTTTTATGGGAACTTCTCAAAAAAAAGAACCAAATGTTTCTGGTACTGAAAAAGAATTAACTCCTGATCAAACTCTTGGATTAGTTAGCCTAAGTTTGATGCAAAAACTATCTCAGAAAGACCCATCTTTTAGCTGGTTAGAAGAAGATAAAATTGAGAAAGTAAATCTTAAGAATCTTAGAGATAGATTGGAGTTAACCCAATTAGCTATAAATACTGGAGCACCTTTAACCACTTCAGAAGTGACAGTTCTAATTGGAGCTAAGCCAGGAAAATCCAAGTTAGCAAGAGCAGGATTATTAGCTACGAAAATAGCTAGAAATGTATGGAAGCTTTCAAAAACAAGTCAAGGAAATTCCTTCTATAGAAATTAGAATATACACTAAAAATAATTTTCATAATTCTCATTTAAGTATTTAAACATTCATATAAGTTTTTTAAATGTGTTCATTTTGTAAGAGAACTTATTAATTACTTTCTTAAATTAAAAAGTTTATGCAAGCTTGAAATATAAGCTCTTGAAAATTTTTAATGAGTAAAGTTGAATTTAATAAGGAAACTGGACCAAGGGAAGTTTTTTGTGGTTTAACTTCAATAGTTTGGCTCCACAGAAGAATGCCTGATGCGTTTTTTCTGGTAGTAGGCTCAAGGACATGTGCTCATTTAATTCAAAGCGCTGCTGGAGTGATGATTTTTGCCGAGCCAAGATTTGGGACGGCTATTCTTGAAGAAAAAGATCTTGCTGGTCTTGCTGACGCTCATGAAGAATTAGATCGAGTGGTTAATGATCTTATTGCAAGAAGACCAGAAATAAAAACTCTTTTTCTAGTTGGATCTTGTCCAAGTGAAGTGATCAAACTAGATCTTGCAACTGTTGCAGAGAAATTAAATAAAAGATTTTCTGGTCAAGTAAGATTCGTTAATTACTCTGGCAGTGGGATAGAAACAACTTTTACCCAAGGAGAAGATGGCGCCTTAAAAGCTTTAATTCCATTAATGGAGTCATCAAATGATGAGAAATTATTATTAGTGGGGACTCTTGCAAATAATGTAGAGGATAGGTTTAAAAAGATTTTTAGAAATTTGGGAATTTCAAATATTGAGAGCTTTCCACCACGGCAATCAACAGAATTACCAAAGATTGGCAAAAATACAAAAGTATTATTAACTCAGCCTTATCTAAGTGATACGGTTCGAGACCTCAAACATCGCGGTTGTGAAATAATTTCAGCTCCATTTCCTCTTGGTATCGAAGGAAGTACTAAATGGTTTTTAGCTGCAGCAAGAGCTTTCAATATTAGTGAACTTAAAGTTCATGAAATTATTTCGCCTTTAATCAATAGATCAAAACTTGCTCTTGAATCTCACAAAGAAATACTTAAGGGGAAAAGATTATTTCTTCTTCCTGAATCGCAACTGGAGATATCTTTGGCAAGATTTTTGCATAATGAATGCGAAATGGATCTTATAGAGGTAGGCACTCCTTACTTAAATAAGGATTTAATGAAAGAGGAGATTAATTTATTGCCTGATAATACAAAGATTGTCGAAGGGCAACATGTAGAAAAACAATTAGATCGAGTAAGGGAATCTAATCCAGACTTAGTAGTTTGTGGGATGGGTTTAGCTAACCCACTGGAAGCGGAAGGAATTAGCACTAAGTGGTCAATAGAAATGGTATTCAGTCCAATTCATGGAATTGATCAGGCCGCAGATTTGGCAGGTCTCTTCTCTAAACCTTTAAGAAGGAATCAAATACTTACTTCAAAAACTTTAGTAACGCATTAAAAGAATATGGAATTAACTCTATGGACTTATGAAGGACCACCACATGTTGGTGCGATGAGAATTGCCTCTTCGATGAAAGATATACATTATGTACTTCATGCACCTCAAGGAGATACATATGCAGATCTTCTTTTTACAATGATTGAGAGGAGAGGGCAAAGGCCTCCAGTGACTTATACAACTTTCCAGGCTAGAGACCTCGGAGGTGATACAGCTGAATTAGTTAAGAAAAATATTAAGGAAGCTGTAGATCGATTTAAACCCAAAACTCTTTTAGTGGGAGAAAGTTGTACAGCAGAACTTATCCAAGACCAACCTGGAGCTCTTGCAAAAGGTATGGGGTTTGATATGCCAATTGTTAATCTTGAATTACCTGCTTATAGCAAGAAAGAAAATTGGGGAGCTTCAGAAACTTTTTATCAATTAATAAGAACTCTTTTGAAAGAGAAAGTAGGTTCTTCAGACAAAATAAGTCCTCTAAGGTGGAAGGAATTAGGTCGCAGACCAAAAGTCAATATACTGGGTCCTTCATTACTGGGATTTAGATGCAGGGATGATGTTATTGAAATCCAACGTATACTCTCAGAACAAGGAATAGATACAAACGTTGTTGCTCCATTAGGAGCTAGTCCAGAAGATATTGAAAGATTAATTGATGCTGAATTAAATATTTGTCTTTATCAAGAAATTGCTGAAGCATCATGTGAATGGCTAAGACGAAACTTTGGAATGGAATATACAAATACTATTCCAATTGGAATAAAAAATACAATTGAATTTATCAATGAAGTTCATAA